>NZ_RZOJ01000215.1:0-10147 GCF_003998845.1 Mesorhizobium sp. M4A.F.Ca.ET.022.05.2.1
ATCGAGGACCTCGTTGGAGGCCCAGCGAACGACGCCATCGCGGTCCAGCAGGAACTGGCCGACGAGCTGCCCTATGCCGGTTGCCATCATCTGTTGGTCCGCTTCAGTGATATCGTAGCCGTCTTTCTTGTTCAGATATTCGAGCGCCGCAAACGGGTCCATCGGTTCCGGCATCTCGTCCGGCAATTCGACCCGTATCGACTTCACATCGCTCATCGAAACCTTTTGCGGCCATGCGCTCTCGTCTTCGGTGATTTGCATATTCGGCAACCCAAAGGCGCGGTGTGAAGTCCGCTCCGGATCGGATGCCGCGAGTAGGCCTAGCATCGGATGGTAGCGGAGATAAAGGCGCGCCCGCTCGACAGGTGTGTTTACCACCGTCAGGCTATCGATGCCCTTCGCATTGAGGGCTGGGGTGAGCTGCGAAAGTATGGCGATATGGCGCCTGCAAAAGGGGCAATGCAAGCCTCTATACAGTCCGACCAGCACTGGTTTCTCGCCTCGGAAATCGTCGATGGCGATCTTGCCCTCGCGGGTAATCGCGTCGAGCACGAAATTGGGCGCCGTTTCGCCAAGTTGCAGCGGGCCTATGTTCAGACGTTCTGGCATGCTGATCCCTCCTCCCGGGTTGATTCACGACGGATGTGCGGGCGAGTGGCTTGAGCCCATGTGCGACACATACGTCTTTGGGCATGCTGAAATGGCGGTCGGCCTTAGTTAGGTCGGCGTCGAAAGTCCAATTATAGCACGGAGTGGGCGGACGCTAAGGCGTTCTTACGGAGGGCCGCGCTTACCAGATGGCGCTGGTGTCCGCTTTAGCCCGGTTGCCGGCCTAAGCCCCGTAGATTGACCGTCCGATATATGTCTGGAGCCGAAGGCTGCAGGTCTGCTGACGGCTTATTCAGCCGTTGTCGGCGCAAGCTTGGCGCCCAAGCTGCAGTCTCGTCGCTCTCGGCGGCGCCGCGAATCTGTGCTAAGCGCCCGCCCAAATCAATCAAAGGACGACAGCTGTGAACGAACTCACCGTGGCCGAGGCGACCGAGAACATCTACGCCTCACTCCAAGCGGATAATGCCGACATCGATGCACATATCGCGACACTCAAGGCAGCGTTGACGCGAGAGGGGAAAAAGCAGGCGGTGTTCGATCCGGCCAGGCTGGCACAGAACAACCGCTCTGGCCGCAAGTTGATGCAGGCCTATTTTCGGCAGCGCGGCGTTGGCGTGAGCTTTTCGGATTAGCAGAGCGCGCCGTTGGGAGTTCCCTGCCGGTCCGGCGGTTCGCCATCCTGACGTCGCGTGCAGGCAATCTTAGGTACTATGCTGTAAGATTATCTTCCCCTTGCCGGCAAGCCGATCCCGAGACCCAATGCACCCATCTGAACGGCTCAGATTCTGGAGCGAGCGACTTGCGGACGATGTTTCGCCTCGCGCCATGCTCGCCGACATCTCCGACGATGCGAGCGAGCGCCTGGTCGCATTGCGAGCGGCCATGCGCGCCTTCCCTGGAATTGCACGCATTGGCGATGGGCCCTGGGGATTGGGGCGCGAAATAGACCTTCCCATCCGCCTACATTCAATCCGGGCAGTCTTCGTAACGTGGACTGAATTCGTTTTCGATGGTGTTCGCAATGACGCCCGGCGTGAGGCCTTGGACGCGCTTGAGACGCCGCTGGCCAAACTCGATGAGGGCCTTCCCGACTTCTACCAGCGCAATATCATAAGCAGCGACTATGCTGTCGCCGCTTGGCAGGACGCGACCGAAGCTGCGCGAAGGGGAGTTTCGCTTGTCGAAGCGATTGCGGCGCTGGAATTTCGTGATCTGGCATTCGATCGGGACCGCCCCCATCGGGACTTCCTCGACACGCTCAGCATATACGGTCCGACCGGACGCAGCGACATGGCCAGATGGCGGGCGGCGCAACGCGTCGCCATAGGGGTGGATTGCGCTGTCCTGCGAGATGGCGAGATGACAAGATCGGAACTTGCGCTTGCGCCGCTTTGGCCTGATGCGACCACCGCCGCACTGGAAACCAATCTCACGATGGGCCTGAGCTTCAAGAACGCGCAAGACCTAGGATATGACATCGAGAAGTGGCTGCGCGAGCGCAAGGACGGTTCCCTGATCCTCGGCATGGGCGTTGAGCAAGCGCGAGAGCGCGTCGTGCGGACCGCGAATCTCGCCTGGTCATTCTGGGAAACCCGGCCCGCTACCGACACGTGCTATGCTTTCGGCTATTGCCTGCACGGAGATCTGCAAAACCCGAACTGGGGCAGCGAGACAAGCCGCCGACCCTGACCTGCCGAAGTGCGACGATCCAGCGGTATAGATTCGGCGCTCAATTCCGGCTGTTCAAATGCCGCACCCGGCGCAGCGCCGGAAACAGCCAAGCCCACAGCCCAGCGACGGCCACCGCGCCGATGCCGCCGATCACCACGGCGGGCACGGTGCCGATCAGCGCCGCCATGGTGCCGGCGCGGAACTCGCCGACTTCGTTGGAGGCGCCGACGAAGACCTGGTTCACCGCATTGACGCGGCCGCGCACGTCATCCGGCGTCCACAGCTGGATCAGTGTCTCGCGGATATAGACGCTGAACATGTCGGTGGCGCCGAGCAAGGCGAGGGCCAAGATCGACAGCCAGGTGATGGTTGAAACGCCGAACAGAACGGTGACAGCGCCGAACAGACCGACAAAGCCCAGCATGATCTTGCCGGCATGGTCGCGGATCGGGTGGCCGGCCAGCCAGACGGCGACGCAGATGGCGCCGATGCCCGGTGCCGAGCGCAGCAGGCCGAGGCCCCAGGGACCGAGTTCGAGAATGTCGCGCGCATAGACCGGCAGCAGCGCCGAGGCGCCCGACAGGAGCACGGCAAACAGATCGAGCGAGATGGCGCCGAGCACGATCTTCTCGCTCCAGATGTAGCGGAAGCCGGCGAACAGCGTTTCCATCGTCGGCTTGTCGGTGGCGGTCTGCTGGGCGGGCTTCGGAATGGTGAAGACGAGGAGGGCTGCAACCAGCATCAGGACGGCGGCGGTGATGTAGGCCGTCTCCGCCGAAAGCCCGTAGAGCAGGCCGCCGGCGACCGGGCCGACAATGGTTGCTGTCTGCCAGGCAGAAGAATTCCAGGCGATCGCGTTGGCGAAGTCCTCCGGCGGCACCAGATTGGCGAACAGCGAGGATGAAGCCGGTCCATAGAAGGCGCGCGCTATGCCGAACATCGCAAGCACCACAAAGATGGGCAGCGGGCCGGCGAGGCCGCGCAACGTAAGCAGCAAGAGCGCAACCGCACAGCCCGCTTCGATCAGCGACGACAAGGTCATGATCAGGCGGCGGCCGAAGCGGTCGGCGACGACGCCGGTGACCAACACCAAAAGCAGCGAGGGCAGAAACTGGACGATGCCGACGATGCCGAGGTCGAAGGGATCGCGGGTCAGATCATAGACCTGCCAGCCGACCGCGACGGAGACGATCATGGTGGCGAAAGTGGTGAGGAAGCGCGCCACCCAGTAGCTGAGGAAGGGTCTGTGCCGGAAAGCGGCATAGCGCTGGTCCGGCGAAGTCTGTTCAAGTGCCATGGAGAGAAAGGCCCCGTTGCGAAAAAAGGCCGGCGGGGCAACTTCCACGATGGGCGCTGGTCCGGCCAGATGACCTTCTAGCAAAGTTCGCGGCGGGATGTGTGGCAGAATCGCGCTGGATCAAGAAATTTCCGGCTGGCGGCAAGGCGGACCGGAAAGTCAGTCCCTCAGCGCGGCGGAAATGGCCTCCAGCCCACCGCGCAAGTCGGCCTCCTTCGGCCAACAGAACCCGACGCGGAAGAAGCGCTTCGGCATTTCGAACCAATGGCCGGGGCCGACATAGGTGCCGTGGTCTTCCAGCAGCCTTGTGTAGAAGCGATCGAGGTCGAATTCGGCATCGACGTTGAGCCTTGGGAAGCCGACAACGCCGCCTTGCGGCCGCACCCAGTCGACCAGCGGCTCGTGGTCGATCCATGCCTGCACGATGTCGCGCCGCTTGGCCATCTCGGGCAGAAGTATTGCGAGGAACGCATCGCGACGCTCGAGCATGCCGCGCGCTATGCCTTCGTCGATGACGCTGCCGCAGATGCCGATCTGCTCCTTGGCGGCGAGGAACCTTTCCTGGAGCGCGGCGTCGCGAGTGACCAGCCAGCCGATGCGGATGCCCGGAATGCCGAAGGCCTTGGAGAGCGACGAGACGCTGATCGCGCGTTGGCTGAGCGATGCGGCCGCCGGCAGGCGCCGGCCGTAGGAAAGGTCGCGATAGGTCTCGTCGACCAGGAGATGGCATTGCCGGCTCTCGGCGAGCGCCACGAGCGCGTCGAGATCGGCACGACTCATCATCGTGCCGGTCGGATTGTGCGGGCAGGTGACGCTGATCAGGCGGGTGTTCGGCCGCATCGCCGCGGCGAGACGATCGACATCGACGGCGAAGCCGTCGTCGAAGTCGAGGTCGACATAGGAGATAGGGCAGCCGATCGCCCGGGGGGTCTCAATGTTGGTGGCGTAGTTGGGCCTGATGACCACCAGATGGTCGCTGGCCGAAAGCAGCGATGTGGCGATGATGAACAACGCGCCCGCGGCACCCGCGGTGACCAGCACGTCATCGGGAGAAAGGCTCTCGTCCTGCGCGGCGACCAGCGCGCGCAACTCCTTATCGCCGCGATGTTCGCCGTAGAACAGGGTGAGATCGGGCAGCGTGAGACCGATGTCGGAGAGTTTCTGGTCGGCAATCGAGCTTTCGGAAAGGTTATAGCGGATACGGTCGTAGCCGTATTCCTCCGGCGCCTCCCTCTCGATCACCATCCTGGCGTAGTTCATGGCTCCCCCCAGACTGCTTGGACTATCCAAGCCACAAAAGCATGAAGCCTGCCAAGGCGGATTCGCCGGCAGGCTTCTGTTCCAGTCGTTGAAACTATTGGCTCAGGCACGAGCCTGTCCCGGGCGTCGTCGAAATTCACCGTGAACTAATGAAGGCAGCGGCGAGCGTTCGGTTGAGGGGGAAGCGGTCGGCAACACAGCGCGCTCGACCTCCCCTTGCAAGCCGTCGATCCATGCGCTAATACTGAACCAAATGGTTCAGTATACGACAGCCCGCCTTGATGCCTCGTTCGCCGCGCTCTCCGACGCGACCCGGCGCGGCGTGCTGGAGCAACTCGGAAGTGCAGAAGCTTCGATCACGGAGCTTGCCGAAAAGTTCCACATGACCCTCACGGGTATGAAGAAGCATGTCGTCGTCCTGGAGCAGGCGGGGCTCGTCATCACGAAGAAGGTCGGGCGCGTTCGGACCTGCAAGCTCGGCCTGCGCCGGATGGAGGAAGAGGCGGCATGGATCGAGAGGTACCGCCAGCTCTGGGACGCACGCTTCGACGAGTTGGACAAGGTCGTCGAGGAACTGAAAACGGAAGGAGAAGGTTGATGGACGTAAGAAAAGAGAGTGAGCGCACCCCCATGACGAGCCGCACGACGGTCGAACGGAAGTCCGAGCGTGAGCTGGTCGTTACGCGTATTTTCGACGGCCCGGTCCGCATCGTCTACGAGGCGTGGACCAAACCCGAGCTGTTCAAGCGGTGGTGGGCGCCGAAGTCGGCAGGCGTGCCTCTGCTTTCCTGCGAGATGGATGTTCGTGTCGGAGGCAGATACCGGGTCGAATTTGGCCACGATGCCTCAGAGTCAATGGCATTCGTCGGCAAGTACATCGACGTGATACCGAACTCGCGCCTCGTCTGGACCAATGAGGAAAGTGATGACGGTGCCGTGACCACGGTGACGTTCGAGGAAAGAGGTGACAAGACGCTTCTGGTGCTGCACGAACTCTATCCCTCGAAGGAAGCTCTCGACGAGGCCATCGCCGGGATGGAGGGCGGTATGCCCGAGCAGTTCGAGCAGCTGGACGAGCTTCTCGTCACGCTGGGCGCGGGTGTGGGACGGTCATGAAGTCGCTCTCGCGGTCACCGGCCTCGAGGGGAGTCTCAACGTGCCGTAGAGCAATTCCAGGAAAGGTGTGTGAAACGGTTTTGCTGGAATAGCGTCAAAACAAGGATAGAGCGGTTCGACGTTTCCGTGAAACGGTGAACCGCTCTAGGCCGAAACCTTGGCTTTCCTGCCCCTGGCCTTGACCGGCTCGGCGGCCTTGCGGCCGAGGCCGATCGACTTCGCCAGCTCGGAGCGCGAGGCGGCATAGTTGGGGGCGACCATCGGGTAGTCGGCCGGCAGGCCCCACTTGGTGCGATAGGCTTCCGGCGTCAGCCCGAAATGGACGCCGAGGTGGCGCTTCAGCGATTTGAATTTCTTGCCGTCCTCGAGGCAGATGATGTAGTCCGGCGTCACCGAGCGCCTGGGGTTGACCGCGGGGACGAGCGGCGCGGCGACCGGGGCCGGCGGCTGGCCGAGGCTGCTGATCGAGGCGCTGACGCTGGCGATGAGGTCGCTGAGGCCGGAGGCAGGCAGACGGTTCTTCTCGACATAGGCGGAAACGATGTGGGCGGTAAGCTCGAGCAGGTCGATTTCCTTGCGAGCGTCGTTGCTGTCGTCGGCCAATTTATGTCTCCGTCGGTAGGGGGATGGCGCGACTCCTAGTCGGCAAATCTGGATAACGCAATGACTTCGCGCCACGAAACACGTTATTTTGAACAACTATACTGAGCTATAATACTATCAGACGATCAGCGCCTTGTCGCGCCACAGTCGAAAACCGCCCTCGAAAGCGCGCGTATTGTCGCCGCGCCTGGAATCGGCGGGCATTTCATCAAGCTTGTCGACATTGCCGCCGCCGATGACCACGTAGTCCGGCTGCAGGGCGGCGCGAAGCCTGTCGACGACATCGAAGACGGATTTGCGCCATTTCCTCTTGCCGCGTTTCTCCAGCCCGCGCTCGCCGACATAGTCCTCGAAGCTGCCGCCCTTCCTGTAGGGAAGATGGGCGAGTTCCATCGGCTGGGCGACATTGTCGACGATCATCGCGGCGCCGAGGCCGGTGCCGAGGCCGAGGAACAGCATGCGGCCGCCCTCATAGCTGCCGATGGCCTGCATCAGCGCGTCGTTGATAACCTTCACCGGCTTGCCGAAGGCGGCGGCGAAGTCGTAGCCCGCCCAACCCTTGCCGAGATTGGCGGGGTCGGCGAAAGGCCGGTTGTGGGCGACCGGACCGGGGTAGCCCATCGAAATCAGGTCATAGGGCAGGCCTTCGGCCAGCGTGTTCACCGAGGTGATCATCTGCTGCGGCGTCAGGCCAGGCCCGGACTCGGCGCGGCGCATCTCGCCGCCGGCGCTGGTCAGGATCTTGACATGCGAGCCGCCGATGTCGATCGTCAGCACGATCTGTTCCGCATCCGCCGCCGCCGGCTTTGCCGCCTTGGCCATGTCGTTGCCTCCCAGCCCCTATTTCGATGGGTTGATCCAGCCGTTCGGCGGACCGAAGTCGTTCAGGGCATCGGCCGGTCCCCAGCTCTTCGGCGCGTAGATGTGCGGCGCCGTCGTGTCGCCAAGCACAGGGCCGACGATGCGCCAGGCAAGCTCGGCCGCATCCTGGCGGGTGAACAGCTGGCCGTTGCCGTTCATGGCGTCGCCGATCAGGCGCTCATAGGGCGGCATGTCGCCCTTGCTGTCATCGAGCGCCGTCAGTTCCACCTGTTCGCCGACCATGTCGTCGCCGGCCACCTTACGCTGGGCGCCGATCGAGATCGCCACCTGCGGGTCGATGCGGAAGCGGACATAGTTGGCGTCGTCCGGCTTGATCGGGTCGAAGACGTCGAGCGGCGGCCGTTTCAGCCGCACGATCACCTCGGTGGCATGCACCGGCATGTTCTTGCCGGCGCGGATGAAGAAGGGCACGTCCTGCCAGCGCCAAGTGTCGACGAAGAAGCGGACGGCGGCGAAGGTTTCGACCGGGGAGTTCGGGCGCACACCCGGCTCCGCCAGATAGCCGTCGAACTGGCCGCGCACGACATCGTCCTTCGTCAGCGTGCGGATGGCGCGGAGCACCTGGACCTTCTCGTCGATCAGGTCGTCGGCCGAGCGGCCGACAGGCGGCTCCATGGCGAGCAGCAACAGGATGTTGAGCAGGTGGTTCTCGATGACGTCGCGGATGCAGCCGACATCGTCATAGAATTTGCCGCGACCGTCGATGCCGAAATCCTCGGCCATGGTGATCTGCACGCTTTCGACGAAGTTGCGGTTCCAGATCGGCTCGAGGAAGGCATTGGCGAAGCGGAAATAGAGCAGGTTCTGGATCGCTTCCTTGCCGAGATAGTGGTCGATGCGGAAGATCGACTGCTCGTCGAACACCAGGTGCAGCACCCGGTTCAGCCAGCGCGCCGACTGCAGGTCGTGACCGAATGGCTTTTCCACCATCAGCCGCGCGCCACGCGCGGTGCCGGACTGCTCCAGCCCCTGGACCACGGTTTCGAACATGGTCGGCGGCACCGCCATGTAGTGCAGCGGGCGCTGGGCGGAGCCGAGCGCCGTCTTCAGCTTCTCGAACGTCGCGGCGTCGCGGTAGTCGCCGCTGACATAGCGCAGCAGCGAGGCGAGCTTGGCGAACACCGTCTCGTCTATACCGCCCAGCGCATTGACGATGCCGTCGTGGGCGCGCGCCTGCAGTTTGCCGATGTCCCAGGGGTCGAAGGCGACACCGATCACCGGCTCGGTGAGCGTCCCCTTGGCGACCATCTGGTAGAGGGCCGGAAATATCTTCTTGTGGGCAAGGTCGCCGGTCGCCCCGAAGAGCACCAGCGTGTCGGACCGTTCCTGACTCATCGATGTCTTCCCCGCTCTCAGGTCTTTGGCTTCTCGACATGGCCGCCGAAGGCGTAGCGCATGGCGGAGAGCAGCTTGTCGGCGAATTCGGATTCGCCTTGCGAGGAGAAACGGTCGAAAAGCGCCGAGGACAGCACCGGCGCCGGCACGCCGGTGTCGATCGCCGCCTTGAGCGTCCAGCGGCCCTCGCCGGAATCCGAAACGCGCCCGCCGAACTGCGTCAGCGCCGGATCGTTCTTCAGCGCGCCGGCGGTGAGATCGAGCAGCCAGGAACCGATGACGCTGCCGTGCCGCCAGACCTCGGCGACCTGCGGCAGGTCGATGTCGAACTGGTAGTATTGCGGGTTCTCCAGCGGGCTGGTCTCGGCGTCGGCGGTGCGCGCCCGCTTGCCGGCATTGGCCGACTTCAGGATGTTGATGCCTTCGGCGTAGGCGGCCATGACGCCGTATTCGATGCCGTTGTGGACCATCTTGACGAAATGGCCGGCGCCGCTCGGCCCGCAATGCAGGTAGCCGTAGGGCGCGGTGCCGGCGTCCTTGGCCGGCGTGCTCCCGGCGTCGGCGCCGGGCGCTAGCGTGGCGAAGATCGGATCGAGATGGCGCACCGCCTCGTCCGGACCGCCGATCATCAGGCAGTAGCCGCGCTCCAGGCCCCAGACGCCGCCGCTGGTGCCGACATCGACATAGTTGATGCCCTTGGCCGCCAGCTCGGCGGCTTGGTCAACGGCGTCGTGATAGTAGGAATTGCCGCCATCGATGATGATGTCGCCGGGCTCCATCAATGCCGCCACCTGGTCGGCGATCCTGCCGGTGATCGCCGCCGGCAGCATCAGCCAGGCGCTGCGCGGCTTGGCGAGCTTGCCGACGAATTCTTCCATCGAGGCGGTGCCGACGGCGCCGTCCTTGACCAAAGCGGCGACGCTTGCCGGGTTGATGTCATAGACGACGCATTCATGGCCGTCGCGCATCAAGCGGCGCACCATGTTGGCGCCCATCCTGCCCAGTCCCATCATTCCGATCTGCATGGATTTGTCCCAGTCGTTTGAGGAAGAAGAAATCTAGCGGCTATCCGACCCTTCGATACAGACGGTGAAGTCGACATTCTCCCAACGGCTGGTGTCGGGCCAGAAAAAAGTGAAGACGATCGTGCTCCCCGGCGGAAGTCGGTCAACGGACAAATCCACCAGATGGACACCGAACGCGTTTTCGATCGTCTTGTCGTCGCGCACCGTCAGCCATTTGTCGCTGCTCCAATGGACAACGCCGCGCGCTGCAAGCTCGACGCGCAGCATCTTGCCGGTGGGGATGGAACGGATCTTGTTGTTGAAGCGCCATATCCTGCGCGGCGAGGTGGTCTTTGCCTTGATGTAGCGC
>NZ_RZOJ01000216.1:0-10138 GCF_003998845.1 Mesorhizobium sp. M4A.F.Ca.ET.022.05.2.1
GGCCTCGCATCTGTGGACGTCGCCCGAGGACTGGGGCGACATCGGTCCCGAGCTCGACATATGGATCGCCGGAGCCGCGCAGGCGCTGGCCTACGCTATCGTCGCGGCCTCCTCGGTCATCGATTTCGAGGCGGCGGTGATCGACGGCTGGATGCCGCTGTCGGTGCGCGGCCGTCTCGTCGATGCTGTGAGGGTGGCCGTCGGCACGATCGACGGCGAAGGCCTGAAGTTGCCGGCGGTGCGCGAAGGAACCGTCGGCATCCACGCTCGGGCACTTGGCGGCGCCAGCCTGCCCCTGTCCGAGCGCTTCCTGATCGGCTCGACCACCATTTCCAGGAGCCCCTGAATGCTGATCGGCATCCCGTCGCTGCTTGGCCCGGAGCTTCTGGCGACGCTGCGCGCCATGGGCCATGGCGACGAAATCGCGCTTGTCGACGGCAACTACCCGGCCGAGCAGCAGGCGAATCGGTTGATCCGCGCCGACGGCCATCATCTGGTCCCCGTGCTCGACGCCATTCTGAGCGTGCTGCCGGTGGACGACGCCGTGCCAGAGGCGCTGTTTCGCGCCTCGGTCAAGGGCGATCCGGCGCTTGCCGATCCGGTCCACCATGAGATGGAAGCGGTCTGCGCCAGGCGCGCGCCCGGCCACAAGGTGGTTGCGCTGGCCGGCGCCGACTTCTATGCCCGGGTCAAGGCCGCGCACGCCATCGTCGCCACCAGCGAGCCCCGTCTCTATGCCAACATCATCATCCGCAAAGGCGTGATCTATCCGCCGGAAAGCCAGACATCATGATCCTCTGCTGCGGCGAAGCCCTGATCGACATGCTGCCGCGCACGACGACCGAGGGCGAGCCGGCCTTCGCGCCCTATGTCGGCGGCGCGGTTTTCAACACGGCGATCGCGCTCGGGCGGCTCGGCGCGCCGGCCGGCTTCTTTTCCGGCCTGTCGTCGGACCTGTTCGGCGGCCAGTTCCGCGAAGCGCTCGGGGCAAGCAAGGTCAGCTCCACCTATGCCCACACCTCGCCAAGGCCGACGACGCTCGCCTTCGTGCGGCTCACCAACGGCCAGGCGACCTACACCTTCTACGACGAGAACACCGCCGGACGCATGCTCACCATCGAGGATCTGCCGAGCCTCGGCGCCGAGATCGAGGCGATGCTGTTCGGCGCCATCAGCCTGATCTCCGAGCCCGCGGGATCGGCCTATGAGGAGTTCATGCGGCGCGAGCACAACAGTCGCGTCATGATGCTCGACCCCAACATCCGGCCGAACTTCATCCCCGACAAGGCAAAGCACCTGCGGCGCATCCGCGAGATGATGGCGATGGCCGACATCGTGAAACTGTCGGACGAGGACCTCAACTGGTTCGACGAAGCCGGCTCGCATGAGGACGTCATCCGCAACTGGCTGGATCGCGGACCGAAGCTGATCGTCGTCACCCATGGCAGCGAGGGCGCGGTCGGCTACAGCAAGAGCCACAAGGTCACGGTGACGCCGCAGAAGGTGGCGGTGGTCGACACGGTCGGCGCCGGCGACACGTTCAATGCCGGCATCCTCGCCTCGCTGCACGAACAGGGCCTGCTCACCAAGGCGGCGATCGGCGACCTGTCGGAAGACGCGATCCGCCAGGCGCTGACGCTCGGCGCCAAGGCGGCGGCGGTGACGGTGTCGCGCGCCGGCGCCAATCCGCCCTGGCGCCATGAAATCGCCTGATCGGCCGTCCATCCGGCGGTAAAGCCGCCCAGCCGGCTGATCACTTTATGTTTCCACCGGCCGAAAAGGCGCGAGAAAAGGCGCTGATTGCACCCTGCAAAGGCCGGATTTCCGGCACCTTGCGGAGAAGCAGGAGAGATCGGCGGTAACATGCTGCGACATCCCGACAGGTCGCCATGCCCCCGGGCTGGCTTTCTCGGATTGTCCAAGTCTGGTACCAGCGGCGGTTAAGTTGTTGTTTCTGTGCGCGTCATGCCCCCGCCGCTTGCCCTTGTCGACACGCACCAACCCCTTGAGGCAGACATGCAGTTCATCGATCTCGGCGCGCAGCGCGAACGTATCCGCGACCGGTTGAAGGCCGCGATCGACCGCGTCGTCGACGAAGGCCGTTATATCCTCGGGCCTCAGGTCACCGAATTCGAGAACAAACTCGCGGCCTATGTCGGCACCAAGCATGTCGTGGCCTGCGCCAACGGCACCGACGCGCTGCTGCTGCCGCTGTTTGCGGCCGGCATCGGCCCGGGCGATGCGGTGTTCGTGCCGAGCTTTACCTTCGCGGCGACGGCCGAAGTTGTTGCGCTCGCCAAGGCCGAGCCGGTATTCGTCGATGTCGGTCCCGACACCTACAACATCGACATCGCCAGCCTCGAGGCGGCGATCGCGATGATCAGGAAGGAAGGCAGGCTGAAGCCGAAGGCGATCATACCGGTCGACCTGTTCGGGCTCGCCGCAGACTACGATGCGATCATGGCGATCGCCAAGCGCGAGGACCTGCTGGTGATCGAGGATGCCGCCCAGTCGATCGGCGGCTCGGCCGACGGCAAGTTCTGCGGTTCCTTCGGCCATGTCGGCTCGACCAGCTTCTATCCGGCGAAGCCGCTCGGCTGCTACGGCGACGGCGGCGCGATGTTCACCAATGACGATGCGATGGCCGACAAGCTCAGATCCTTCGCCTTCCACGGCAAGGGCGAAACGCAGTACGACAACATCCGCGTCGGCATCAATTCGCGTCTCGACACGCTGCAGGCGGCGATCCTGATCGAGAAGCTCGCCATCCTCGAGGACGAGATGGTTGCCCGGCAGGTGGTGGCGCAGCGCTACGCCGAGGGTCTCGGCGATATCCTCAAGGCCTCGCGCAATCTTGGCCACGGCCGCTCGGCCTGGGCGCAATACGCCATCGAGACGCCGAAGCGCGACGGGCTGAAGGCGCATCTGACGGAGAAGGGCATCCCTTCCGTCATCTATTATGTGAAGCCGCTGCACGTGCAGCTTGCCTATCGCGACTATCCGCGCACGCCGACCGGCCTCGCCGTTTCGGAAGAGCTGCCGAAGCATATCCTTTGCCTGCCGATGCACCCCTATCTCAGCGAAGCCGACCAGGACCGTATCATCGAGACGATTCGTAACTATATCGGCTCGAACTCGGCGCACGTCGCGGCGGCGTAGCCGTGCCCTCGGACGGGGAACACAGCAGAGCAGAATTCTTAACCGTTGCAATGCCTTAACGTCACGGCATGGATCCCAGGGTCTGCGCCACGTGGCTTCGCTCCAGGATGACGAAGCGATAGCTGGCCGTCAGTTGCAAGCGTTTAAGCTGCGCCCGCGCTTTTCCCGCTGGCAATGAAATGCGGGTTGGCGAAATCCGCGTCCGTGGCCTGGTCGCGCTTGCCGTAGGCGAGCGGCTTGCCGTCCAGCGTGCGCGTCATGCCGCCGGCGGCCCGCAGCACCGCGTCACCGGCGGCGGTGTCCCATTCCATGGTGCGGCCGAAGCGTGGATAGACGTCCGCCTCGGCGGCGGCGACGAGGCAGAATTTCAGCGACGAGCCGACCGAAACGATCTCGGCGGCGCCAAGGTCGCGGATGAAGGCATCGGTTTCCGGCGTGTTGTGTGAGCGGCTGGCGACCACGGCGAGCGGCATCCCCCCTGTCCGCACGGCGATCGGGCGGCGGCCGGTGATGCGAAAATTGGCATCGACCTCGATCGCTTCCGCCCTGCCCGGCCGGCCCGAGAAGAAACGCCCCGTGCAGGGCGCGAAGACGACACCGATCTCCGGCACGCCGTGGCGGACCAGCGCGATGTTGACGGTGAAATCGGTGCGGCGGTTGACGAATTCCTTGGTGCCGTCGAGCGGATCGATCAGCAAGAAGGCGTCGTCGAGATCGGGCGTCGCAACGCCCGCCGCGACTTCTTCCTCGGCCACGCAAGGGATGTCGGGATAGGCGGCGCGCAGACCGGCGAGGATGATCTTCTCGCTCTCGCGGTCGGCTTCCGTCACCGGCGTGCTGTCCGATTTCGTGTCGATAGCGCAGCCTGCGTGGAAGACGCGCATCACCTCGCGCCCGGCATCCAGCGCCAGGCGCTCGAACACGCCGAGCATGGCCTCGTCCTCAGATGCCGCCGCCGCTGTCATATTGGTCTTCGGCAATGTCGCGCTCGTTCAGCCAGAGTTCCAGGGCCTCTACCATCTCCTCGGCCGTTTTGCCGAGCGTCTTCAGATGGATTTCGGGATTCTCCGGAGCTTCATAGGGTGAATCGACGCCGGTGAAATTCTTGATCTCGCCGCTCAGCGCGCGCGCATAGAGGCCCTTCGGATCGCGCCTGGCGCATTCCTCGAACGGCGTGTCGACGAACACCTCGACGAACTCGCCATCCGCCATCAGCTCGCGCGCCACGCGCCGCTCGGCGGCGAAGGGCGAGATGAAGGAGACGATGACGATCAGGCCGGCATCGGCCATAAGCCGGGCGACCTCGGCAACGCGGCGAATGTTCTCGACGCGATCGGCGTCGGTGAAGCCGAGGTCGCGGTTGAGGCCGTGGCGGACATTGTCGCCGTCGAGGATGTAGGTGTGGCGCCCCGAGGCGAACAGCTTCTTCTCGAACAGATTGGCGATGGTCGACTTGCCGGAGCCGGAGAGCCCGGTGAACCAGAACACGGCCGGCCGCTGGTTCTTCAGGTCGGAACGGCCGCGCTTGCCGACATCGAGCGACTGCCAATGGATGTTTTCGGCGCGGCGCAGCGAATGCAGGATCATGCCGGCGCCGACCGTGGCATTGCTGATGCGGTCGATCAGGATGAAGGCGCCGGTGGTGCGGTTCTCGGCGAAATTGTCGAAGGCGATCGGCGAGCGCGTCGAGAGATTGCAGATGCCGACCTCGTTCATCTCCAGCGACTTCGCCGCCTCGTGGGCGAAGTCGTTGACGTTGACGCGGTACTTCAGCTCGGTGACGGTGGCGCTCACCTGGTCGGTTTCGGTGCGCAGGATGTAGGAGCGGCCGGGCAGCAGCGCATGCTCGTCGAACCAGACGATGTTGGCGGCGAACTGGTCGGCGACCTGCGGCCGCGACGCCGGCGCGACCAGAATGTTGCCGCGCGACACCTCGACCTCGTCGTCGAGGACGAGCGTGATCGCCTGGCCGGCAACCGCTTGGGCAAGGTCGCCGCCATGGGCGACGATGCGCTTGACGCGCGACGACTTGCCGGACTTGGCGACGACGACCTCGTCGCCCTGCGAAACCGACCCGGACGCGATGGTGCCGGCAAAGCCGCGGAAATCGAGATTGGGGCGATTCACATACTGCACCGGGAAGCGGAACGGCAGTTCGACCACTGCCTCGTCGACCGATACGGTTTCCAGATGCTCGATCAGCGTTGGCCCCGAATACCACGACATGTTGCCGGAGCGGCTGGAGACATTGTCGCCGTAGCGGGCCGACATCGGGATCGGCACGATCGTCTGGAAGCCGAGGCTTTGCGAAAACTGGCTGTAATCCTCGACGATCCTGTCGAACACCGCCTGGTCGAAATCGACGAGGTCGATCTTGTTGACGGCCAGCACAATGTGGCGAATGCCGAGCAGCGAGGCGATGATCGAATGGCGCCTGGTCTGGCGCAGCACGCCCTGGCGCGCGTCGATCAGCACGATGGCGAGATCGGCGGTCGAGGCGCCGGTCGCCATGTTGCGCGTGTACTGCTCGTGGCCGGGCGTGTCGGCGACGATGAACTTGCGCTTCGGCGTGGCGAAGAAGCGGTAGGCGACGTCGATGGTGATGCCCTGCTCGCGCTCGGCTTCGAGCCCGTCGACCAGCAGCGCGAAGTCGATGTCGTCGCCTGTCGTGCCGTGCTTGCGCGAATCGCGCTCCAGCGCGGCAAGCTGGTCTTCGAAGATCTGCTTGGTGTCCGACAGCAGACGCCCAATCAGCGTCGACTTGCCGTCGTCGACCGAGCCGCAAGTGAGGAAGCGCAGCAGCGACTTCTTCTCCTGCGCGGCCATGTATTCGCGGATCGAGTCGGTGGGGGCGAGGCTTTTGGCCATGATGTGGCGCATGCTCAGAAATACCCCTCGCGCTTCTTCTTTTCCATGGAGCCTGCTTCGTCGCGGTCGATGAGGCGGCCCTGGCGCTCCGAGGTGCGCGCCGTCAGCATCTCGCCGACGATGGCCTCCAGCGTGTCGGCATCGGACTCGATGGCGCCGGTCAGCGGATAGCAGCCAAGCGTGCGGAAGCGCACCATCCGGTTCTCGACCGCTTCGTCCGGACGCAACTGCATGCGATCGTCGTCCTTGAGGATCAGCATGCCGTCGCGTTCCACGACCGGCCGTTCCTTGGCGAAATAGAGCGGCACAATCGGGATGTCTTCCTGCAGGATGTACTGCCAGATATCGAGCTCGGTCCAGTTGGACAACGGAAAGACGCGGATCGACTCGCCGGCGGCGATGCGGGTGTTGAAGATCTTCCACATTTCCGGCCGCTGGTTCTTCGGGTCCCAGGCGTGCTGGGCGTTGCGGAAGGAAAAGATCCGTTCCTTGGCGCGCGACTTCTCCTCGTCGCGGCGGGCGCCACCAAAGGCGGCGTCGAAGCCGTATTTGTCGAGCGCCTGGCGCAACGCCACCGTCTTCATCACATGGGTATGGGTGTTCGAGCCATGGTCGAACGGGTTGATGTTGTCGCGCACGCCGTCCTCGTTGACATGCACCAGGAGGTCGAAGCCCAGCTTCTGCGCCATCTGGTCGCGAAAGGCGATCATCTCGCGGAACTTCCAGGTGGTGTCGACGTGCAGGAAGGGAAAAGGCGGCTTGGCCGGGAAAAAGGCCTTCATCGCCAGGTGCATCAGCACGGAAGAATCCTTGCCGACCGAATAGAGCATGACGGGCTTGGAGAAGGAGGCCGCCACCTCGCGGAAGATGTGGATGGATTCGGCCTCGAGCCGCTGCAGGTGCGTAAGTGCGATATTCATGGACTGTGAGCGTTCTCTCGTGCCATCCAGACCTTGCATCAACGGATCAGGCACCGTTTCTTAAAAACAGCCCGGTTCAAGCTTTGCTTCTGGACATTCGTGCGGGCGTTCTAGCAGATCGTGATTGCGGGGAACAATGCCAGACGCGCCCGCCAGATGGCCAATCTGGAATGAATTTTCCACGATCAGTGCGTATGTGGGAAAATCCTGCCCTACCGCCTGATGCATGGCAAAGAACGGAGAAACTATTGCCTTTCGGGTGACCGTGGACGGCCCGGCAGCGCGAAGCTCCCGCTCACGCGGATGCGCGCCGGGCTGCCGATTTGTGATAGGCCCTCCAGCGGCCGCACTATCGGGAATCGGACCCAGCGGCTATACCGGCCACACATGCTGCCCGCGCGCCGTGGCTTCGAAGGTGATCGCGTCCGCCGTCGCGGACCAACACGGCGTCCCAACGACCCCCAGACATTGCGAAACAGAGCATTGAACCCGCTTTTATCCATCAAACGGCACCTCACGCCCGCGCAGATCAACGTCTACTTCTCGATCTTTTGCTTCTTTTGTCCGCCGGTGCTGGGTTCGGCCGTGAGCTTTGTGTTCATCGGCGGCGGTCTTTGGTCAGGGGTACTGCTCGCCCTGAAGCGGCGACGCTTCAATTTCGATCCGCCGATGCTCGCCATAACGGTGGCGATCTATGTCTATTGCGCGGCATACCTGCTGGCGTCGGCCGTCAACAACGCGCTCGGGGCCGATGCGCCGCATCTCGTGGCGCTGGTCACGTTCCTGCTGTTCCCGATCTCCTACTCGACCTGGAGCATAACCGCAAAGGCGACCCTTGCCCGCATCGTCGTGGTCGCCAGCATGGCGGCATGTTTTGGCGCCCTGGTGCTGGCCGTGGTGCAATACTACTGGCTCGGCATGCGGGCCGAAGGCGGGGCCGGAAACGCCATTCCGTTCGCCACGGTCACCTGTCTCGGCGTCATGATGTGCATGGCCGGGGCGCTGTCGGGCATTGAAAGAGCCAAAGGCCTTCTGATCCCGGCGGTACTGGCCGGCATCATTGCCATCCTCTATTCGGGCACCCGCATCATCTGGGTAGCCATACCGGTGTCGGGCATCGCCGTACTCTTGATCAACCGGCGCAGGCTGGAGCAGGCAAGTCTTGCTCGTCTGCTGCTGATTGCCGCCGTGATGTCGCTGGTGATCGCCATTCTCGGTTTCCATATCGTGTCGGAACGCGCGGATTTCCTGTTCAGCGACTGGGACGCGCTTGCCAAGGGCGACCACGCGACGGCGACGGGGTTGCGCGTGGCGCTGTGGCAGATCGGGCTCGGTGCATTCCGGGACGCTCCGATATTCGGACACGGCATCGCCGCCAGCCAGGCGCTGATGAAGCAAGGCTTCCATGACCAGTTCGGCATGGCCATGGGCTTCAGCCATTTCCACAACGGCTTTCTGACCGCGCTGGTGCAGGCCGGGTTGGCCGGAGCAATCACGCTCGCGGCGATCTTCGCGGTCGCCGCATGGAACGCCGCAAAGGTTCTGCGCGTCAGCGCCGATCCGATCGAGCGCTTCGGCGCGACGATGGTCGCCGTCACGGTGATCGTCTACCTGATCGGCGGAATGACCGGCATCCTGCTCGGCCACGATATCCTCGATTCGACTTTCATGGTCTTCGTGGTGTCCGGAACCTACCTTGCGTCGGGGCGCCAACAGAGGCTGCCGCAGGAGCCGGCGGCCGCGATAGCGCCGGCAACCTGACCAAGGGGATGCGAAAACCCGCCATGAAAGTTCTGGTCACAGGCGCGACGGGATTCATCGGACGCCGGGTCGTGAGCCACCTTGCCGATGCGGGGTTCGAGGTGCGCACCGCCTCGCGCCGGCCGGAACGGCTTGAGCGGGCAAGCGGGGCGGTTCTGCTGCCCGGCTTCGATGCTCCCGCCGACGCCTTCCTCGCAATGATGGAGGGAGTGACACATGTCGTTCACTGCGCGGCGTTGAACAACGACCGCGGCGCCAGCGAGCCGGATTATCTGGCCGCGAACGGAGCGCTGACCGGCCGGCTCGCGCGTGCCGCGGCGGCGCTAGCAAGCGGACGCTTCCTCTATCTGTCGTCGATCCGGGCGGTCGTCGGCCCGGACTTCAGCGGCACGATCGACGAGGCAACGGTTCCTGCTCCGCAAGACGCCTATGGCCGCTCGAAGCGCGACGGCGAGATCAGGACGCTCGACGCCTACCGATCGGCGGGCCGTTCCGACGCCGCCGTGCTGCGCCTGCCGCCTGTTCATGGCGAGGGCATGAAGGGAAACCTGGCAACGCTGATGCGGCTTGCCGATAGCGCCTTGCCGCTGCCGACAGCGGCCCTGACCGGGACCCGCTCGCTGATTTCGACCGGCGCCGTGGCCGGCGCGGTGCTGCGGCTGTTGACCAAACCGACGCCGCTGCGGCCCATTTATATAGCCGGCGACCGCCCGCCCGCCGCGATCTCCGAGATCGTCACCGCCTTCCGGCGCGGTTTCGGACGGCCGCCGCGCCTGGTTGCCGTGCCCGCCGCTCCGATGCGGCTGGCGGCAAGGTTGTTCGGCAAGGCCAAGGCATGGGAAGCCCTGGCGGCAACGCAGATTTGCGATCCGTCGCTGCTTTTTGCGGAGGGCTGGGCGCCGGAAACCGATACGCTGGAGCAGCTCACCGAACTGGCGCGGCGAAGCCGCTCGGGCGACGCTCAAGCGCGATAGATGGTTCCCAGCAATATCCTGAGATCGAGGCCGAGCGAGGCAGTCCGCAGGTAGGCGGCATCGGTCTCGGCGCAAAGCACGGGGGTCGACATGTCGATACCCCGGATCTGCGCGAGGCCGGTCATGCCGGGAAGCGCCGAGAGCACGCCCAGGTCCCGGCGGCGCTCGACCAGTTCCGTCTGCGTGGGCAGGCATGGGCGCGGGCCGACAAGGCTCATTTCGCCTTTCAGCACGTTCCAAAGCTGAGGCAACTCGTCGATCTTGGCCCGGCGCAACGCCTTGCCGACGGCGGTAACGGATTGCGGCGGCGCCTCATGCGTGGGCAAGGACGGCGTTCCTCGGTACATGGTCCGCAGCTTGTGGCAGCGAAATGGCACACCGCCCTGCCCGACCCGGGTCTGGGAAAAGAGCGCCGGCCCAGGCGACGATGCCTTGATGGCCAGCATTGCAACAAGC
>NZ_RZOJ01000217.1:0-10112 GCF_003998845.1 Mesorhizobium sp. M4A.F.Ca.ET.022.05.2.1
CGCAATGATCATGCGGGCGATCAACAGCAATTCGAACGACGAGCTCAGAGCCGCCACCACATTGCCGAGCACGAAGAACACGAGCGTCCACAGGATGACGCTGCGCCGGTCCCACTCGCCGGTCAAGGTCGCCAGGATCGGCGCGCCGAACGCATAGGCGAGCGCGAAAGCGGTGATCAGCGAGCCGGCGAGCGGAACGGAGATGCCAGCATCGGCCGCGATGTCAGGCAGAAGGCTGGAGATGACGAAGCCTTCGGTCGAGATCGCGAACGAACCGAGCGCAAGCCAGAAGATCCGCTTGTCCATGGGAGTGTCCTTTTAGTTCAAAAGTTATTGAACAATTGGACATGGCGACGCATGATGTCAATGAAGCCAGGGAAAAATAGCTGAACCCTGCTGACAGCCCTGTGTCAGGACTGGTCCGCGATGATCAGATCGTTTGCAACCGCCGCAGGAGGAGACGCGTTGAAGTTGGCTCTGTTTGTGCTTAATTCTCGGGCATGACACTGCCTCACCCAAATGCTGACCAGATCAGCCTGCCGATCGTGCTCGCCGTGCTCGGCGACCCGACCAGGCTTGCCATCGTGCGCTTTCTCGCCAGCAAGGAAGGCGTGCCGATGAACTGCAGCAAGTTCCTCGATCTCGGCTCCAAGACCAATCTCAGCTATCATCTGGCCAAACTGCGCGAGGCCGGCGTCACCCGCACCGAAGCTGTCGGCACCAACCGCATGATCACGCTGCGCCGCGACGACCTCGACCGCCGCTTCCCCGGCCTGCTCGACAGCGTCATTGCCGCCGCCGGCGACGACAAGGCGCTGCCCACGGTCGGCGCCGCCGAGATCGAGATCGGCGCCTGATGCGCATTGCGGTTCTCGCCGATATCCATGGCAATGTGCTTGCCCTCGATGCGGTGCTCGACGATCTCGAGCGCCGTGGCGGGGCCGACATCGCCGTCAATCTCGGCGACTGTGTCTCCGGCCCGCTCTGGCCGCGCGAGACGATGGAACGGCTGCAGGCGCTCAACCTGCCGACCGTGCGCGGCAACCATGACCGCCGCGTGGCGCAGGACCCCGCCGACGAAACGATGTGGCCGTCCGACCGCTACGCCCAGGACCGGCTGACGGTGGCGCAGCGCGAGGCGCTGCTCGCCTTGCCGCTCACGCTGGAGATCGCGCCCGGGGTGGTCGCCTTCCACGCCCGCCCCGACCACGATGAAAAGTATCTCGCCGATGCCATCACCGACGGCCAGCTGGTGCGCGCGCCGCTGGCCGCGATCAGGCGGCGCCTGAAGTCGCTCGACCGCGCCTGCCGCATCGTACTGTGCGGCCACAGCCATCGCGCAGAGCTGATCCGTATTCCCGGCGGCCCGGTCATCTTCAACCCCGGCAGCATTGGTTGCCCGGCCTATGATGATGACACGCCGCCGGCGCATGTCTCCGAGCAGGGCACCCCGCATGCGCGCTACGGCATCGTCGAACTCGGCGAGCACGGCCGCCCCGACCGCTTCGAGGCCATCGCCGTCGACTACGACCATGAGGCCGCGGCCAGGCAGGCCGAACAGGCGGGACGGCCGGAATGGGCGCACGCGCTCAGAACCGGATTCATGCAAGGCTGAGCTAGCTCATGCCGGGCTGAGCTTGCTCATGCCGGCCTGAGCCAGCTCGGAATTTTTCAGGGGTGACATGGCGCTGCCTCGTCTTCTATAAAACCGCCTCGGCAGGCGGCGGCGCCATAGCGCCAGCCTGCCAGATGGAACCTATCGGCCATGGCCAGGTGATGAGGCGCACGAATACGCCAGGAACGATGCTGGTCGCGTTTGCCGCCGCCCTTTTGCTGGCGACAGCCCTGCCGGCGAGAGCCGAGGATCCGTCCACCACCATCGTCTCCATCGTCACTGGCCTCGCGCCGGACGATCTCCTCAACATCCGCGTCACCGCGTCGGCGACCGGCAGGGTGCAAGGACGCCTGCCCGGCGGCGCCAGCGTGAAGAATTTCGGTTGCAACGAGGTCAACGGCAATCCCTGGTGCAAGGTCGAGGAGGTCGACAACCCGCAAGTGAAGGGATGGGCGCCGGCGCGCTATCTGACCCCCGGCAATCCGGCCACCGTGGACGATATGCCGACCGAGGACCCGTCGCCGGCCGCTGGGACGACGGACGCGCCCGCTGCTCCCGCGCCACCGCCCGACCTGACGGCGCGCTTCGGCGAGGTAGATCAGGGCGCGCCGAAATCCGCCGCCGCGATCGGCAGGACGGCGATGGAAGATGCCTATGGCCTTGCCTTCGCGGCAAGCGAAAACCCCTCGACCGGGGAAATCCCCGGCGAGACCGCGACCGTCGCGCGGCTCGAGCCGCCGCAGGCGCCAGACGATGCCGGGACCGGCATTCCCTGCGCCCGCTATGTGGGCCAGCCGATGACCCTCTGCAAGGCAAGGATCGAGCACAAGGGCGCGGACAAGGCCGATGTCACCGTGACCTGGCCCGATGGCGGAACGCGCCTCATCTCCTTCTACGGCGGGCTGCCGGCTGGCTCGGATTCGCCGGACGAATTCCGCTTCACCCGCGAGGGCAGCCTCAACATGATCCGTGTCGGCGTTTCCGAGCGCTTCGAGATCACGGACCAGCTTGCGCTGGGGAATTAGGGATTAGGCAGCAGGCAGTAGGGAATGGGCACCAGTCGCCTGAACCTTCCCTACCCCCACTGTCCAATCCCTGCTGCCTAACCCCTACTGCCTAATCCCGCATTTTCGGGGTTACATCCGGCAAAACTCTTCCCTATAAGGCCCTCCTAGCCTGATACCAGAATCACAAGCACAACCGGCCGGGTCCTCCCGTCCCGGCTTTTCGTGCAAGCCGCCCGCCGAACGGAACCCGTAGACCATGCCAAGACGCACCGACATCAAGTCGATCCTGATCATCGGGGCCGGCCCCATCGTCATCGGCCAGGCCTGCGAGTTCGATTATTCCGGCACCCAGGCCTGCAAGGCGCTGAAGGAAGAGGGGTTCCGCGTCATCCTTGTCAACTCCAACCCGGCCACCATCATGACCGACCCGGAGCTGGCCGACGCCACCTATATCGAGCCGATCACGCCGGAAGTGGTGGCCAAGATCATCGCCAAGGAGCGGCCGGACGCGCTGCTGCCGACCATGGGCGGCCAGACGGCGCTAAACACCGCCTTGTCGCTGCGCCGCATGGGCGTGCTCGAGCGCTATCAAGTCGAGATGATCGGCGCCGACGCGCACGCCATCGACAAGGCCGAGGACCGGGCGCTGTTCCGCCAGGCGATGAGCAAGATCGGGCTTGAGACGCCGCGCTCGATGCTGGCCAACGCCACCGACGTCAAGAATGCCGACCGCAAGACGCACGAAGCCGAGCGCGCGGCGCTGAAGGCCGAGAACCCCGACAATCTCGATGCCGCGCTCGATGCGCTGGAAACCCGCTGGAACCTCGGCGAAGGCGACCGCAAGCAGCGCTACATCAGCCATGGCATGGCGATCGCCGCTCAGGCGCTCGACCATGTCGGCCTGCCGGCCATCATCCGCCCCTCCTTCACCATGGGCGGCACCGGCGGCGGCATCGCCTACAACCGCGCCGAATTCTACGACATCGTCCAGTCCGGCCTCGACGCCTCGCCGACCACCGAAGTGTTGATCGAGGAGAGCGTGCTCGGCTGGAAGGAATACGAGATGGAGGTCGTCCGCGACCGGGCGGACAATTGCATCATCGTCTGCTCGATCGAGAACATCGACCCGATGGGCGTGCACACGGGCGACTCGATCACCGTCGCGCCGGCGTTGACCTTGACCGACAAGGAATACCAGATGATGCGCAACGCCTCGATTGCGGTGCTGCGCGAGATCGGCGTCGAGACCGGCGGCTCCAACGTGCAGTTCGCCGTCAATCCGGCCGACGGCCGCCTGGTGGTGATCGAGATGAACCCGCGCGTCTCGCGCTCGTCGGCTCTGGCCTCCAAGGCGACCGGTTTCCCGATCGCCAAGATCGCGGCAAAACTCGCCGTCGGCTACACCCTGGACGAATTGGAGAACGACATCACCGGCGGCGCGACGCCGGCCTCGTTCGAGCCGTCGATCGACTACGTGGTGACCAAGATCCCGCGCTTCGCCTTCGAAAAGTTCCCCGGCGCCGAGCCGGTGCTTACCACCGCCATGAAGTCGGTCGGCGAGGTTATGGCCATCGGCCGCACCTTCCAGGAGTCCTTGCAGAAGGCGCTGCGCGGACTGGAGACCGGCCTGACGGGTCTGGACGAAATCGAGATCCCCGGCCTTGGCCATGGCACCGCGCCTGCCAGCCACGTCGACGACCGCAACGCCATTCGCGCAGCACTCGGCACGCCGACGCCGGACCGGCTGCGCATGGTGGCGCAGGCGATCCGCATGGGCACCTCGCTGGAAGACGTGCACGCCATGTGCAAGATCGATCCTTGGTTCCTCGAGCAGATCGCAGGCATCATCGCCATGGAGGAACGCGTGCGCGAGCACGGCCTGCCGCAGGATGCCGCCAACCTGCGCATGCTGAAGGCGATGGGTTTTTCGGACGCTCGCCTGGGATCCTTGACGAAGAGCGACGCCGAAGCGGTTCAGAAGGTCAGAGAAAAGCTCGACGTCCATCCGGTCTACAAGCGCATCGACACCTGCGCCGCCGAGTTCGCCTCGCCCACCGCCTACATGTACTCGACCTATGAGGTTCCGTTCGCAGGCAGCCTCGCCAACGAGGCCAAGGTGTCGGCGCGCAAAAAGGTCGTCATCCTCGGCGGCGGCCCGAACCGCATCGGCCAGGGCATCGAGTTCGACTATTGCTGCTGCCACGCGGCGTTTGCGCTACGCGACGCCGGCTACGAGGCGATCATGGTCAACTGCAACCCGGAGACCGTGTCGACCGACTACGACACCTCCGACCGGCTCTATTTCGACCCGCTGACGGCGGAGGACGTGCTGGAGATCCTGCGCGCCGAGCAGGCGTCCGGCGAACTGGTCGGCGTCATCGTCCAGTTCGGCGGCCAGACGCCGCTCAAGCTCGCCGACGCGCTGGAGAAGGCCGGCATCCCGATCCTCGGCACCTCTCCCGACATGATCGACCTCGCCGAGGACCGCGACCGTTTCCAGAAGCTGCTGCACAAGCTCGGCCTGACCCAGCCGAAGAACGGCATCGCCTATTCGGTCGAGCAGGCCCGCCTCGTCGCCGGCGAGCTCGGCTTCCCGCTGGTGGTGCGCCCGTCCTATGTGCTCGGCGGCCGCGCCATGCAGATCATCCATGACGAGGGGATGCTGCAGACCTATCTGCTCGACACCGTGCCCGGCCTGGTGCCGGAGGACATCAAGCAGAAATACCCCAACGACAAGACCGGTCAGATCAACACGCTGCTGGGCAAGAACCCGCTTCTGTTCGACACCTATTTGACCGGCGCCATCGAGGTCGACGTCGACTGCCTCTGCGATGGCAAGGCGACCTTCGTCTCCGGCATCCTGGAGCATATCGAGGAGGCCGGCATCCATTCCGGCGACTCGGCCTGCTCGCTGCCGGTGCACGCGCTGCCTTCGGACCTTGTCGACGAGTTGGAGCGGCAGACGGCCGCCTTGGCTCGCGCGCTCAATGTCGGCGGCCTGATGAACGTGCAATACGCGATCCAGGACGGCACGGTCTATGTCCTGGAGGTCAACCCCCGCGCCTCGCGCACCGTGCCCTTCGTCGCCAAGACGATCGGCAGGCCGATCGCCAAGATCGCGGCCCGCATCATGGCCGGCGAGACGCTGGAAAACGCCTTCGCCCATTACGGCCCGATGCCCGACCCGCGCAATCCTGGCCACATCGCGGTCAAGGAAGCGGTGTTCCCCTTCGCCCGCTTCCCCGGCGTCGACATTCTGCTCGGACCGGAAATGCGCTCGACCGGCGAGGTGATGGGCCTCGACCGCGACTTCGCGCTCGCCTTCGCCAAGAGCCAGCTCGGCGCCAATGTCGACCTGCCGCGCTCCGGCACGCTGTTCGTCTCCGTGCGCGACGAGGACAAGAAGGGCATCCTGCCCGCCGTCAAGCGCCTCGCCGGCCAGGGTTTCAAGGTGCTCGCCACCTCCGGCACCGCCCGCTTCCTCGCCGAGAACGGCGTCGTCGCCGAAAAGATCAACAAGGTGCTCGAAGGCCGCCCCCACATCGAGGACGCCATCCGCAACCGCCAGGTCCAGATCGTCTTCAACACCACCGACGGCCAGAAGGCGGTGTCGGACTCCAAGTCACTGCGACGTGCCACGCTGATGCAGAAGGTGCCGTACTACACGACGCTGTCGGGCGCTGCTGCGGTCGCCGAGGCGATCGCGGCGCTGCGGGCCGGGAGCCTGGAGGTCACGCCGCTGCAGGAATATTTTGGGTGAAGTCAGTCATCAGCTTTCAACGCCCGCAAGTTCGATCAGGGACAACTCTCCCTTCACCCCACCGCCACACACTCGATCTCGATATCGAACTCCATCGGCCATGACGCTACCGGCACGAAGGTGCGCGACGGCGGGTTTTCGGGGAAGTGCTCTGCATAGACGCGGTTGATGGCGTTGTAGAAGCCGGCATTGGCGGCGTAGATGCGCACCATCAGCACCTTGTCCAGCGAGCTGCCCGCCGCATCCAGGCAATGCTTCATCGCCCTCAGCGACGCCTCGGCCTGCACCTCGATGTCGCCCTTGACCAGCTTGCCCGTCGCAACATCGAGCGGCGGCATGCCGGAGACGAAGACCAGCCCCGCCCCCCTGGTCACCAGCGACAGCGGCACGCCGAGCGCGCGCACAGCCGCCGACAGCACCGGCACTTCGACGATTTCCTTGGCCATGACAATCCTCCCTTGTCTGGGAGTGAGCTTATCGCCGCATCGGAGAAAAGCCAGCGGCGGCCTTCTCCCCTTGTGGAAGGGAAGAGGCTAGCCCTGCCCCGGATACGGCCTCCCATCCTTGTGCAAAAACCGTCCATCCGAGCTCGGGCTCATCATGTCGATGTCGGAGCAGGTTATGACATCCTCCGGATTGCGCGAACCAACTTCCAGATAGCGCGCGGTGGCCGAAGAGCGGTTGATCATGTGGTGCCCGTTGCCGCTGTTCTTGACGAAAGCAGCACTATCGCCCGCCCTGAGCAGCGTTTCGCGGCCGTCCTCGACCAGCGTCAGTTCGCCC
Source organism: Mesorhizobium sp. M4A.F.Ca.ET.022.05.2.1 (assembly GCF_003998845.1). Lineage (NCBI taxonomy): Bacteria > Pseudomonadati > Pseudomonadota > Alphaproteobacteria > Hyphomicrobiales > Phyllobacteriaceae > Mesorhizobium > Mesorhizobium sp. M4A.F.Ca.ET.022.05.2.1. The sequence continues at coordinate 7,166 of NZ_RZOJ01000217.1, forward strand.
TCCAGCACATAGACGAGCTCGTCCTCATGGCTGTGCCAGTGGCGCTGGCTCGACCAGCCGCCGGGCGGCAGCGTCATCAGGTTGACGCCGAAATCCTTCAGGCCGCCCGAGTCGCCCAGGCGGCGGCGCGTGCGCCCGGCGCAGGGCTGATCGAAGGGTGAAGGGTAGCCGGAACCCTTGCGGATTGGCACGGATGACAGGTCGATCTTGGGCATGGCAGGCTGCTCCATTGGTTCTACGCCGGCATTGTCGAAGCGCGCTCCCCTTCTCCCCTTGTGGGAGAAGGTGGCCGAGCGGAGCTCGGTCGGATGAGGGGTGCTCCAGCTTGGCGATGCGCCAGTTTTACAACCGTCCTGTCGGCGCCGGGAAGGCGCACAATCGCGACTGTCTCATTCCTTCCAACACCCCTCATCCGTCTCGGCGCTGGCGCGCCGATCCACCTTCTCCCACAAGGGGAGAAGGGAACGACTTGCCCTCACCCCTGATGCGCCACTGCCAGTTCCTTCACGTGCTTCTCATGCATCTTCAGCGTCGGCAGCGTCTTCTTGGCGAATTCCTTCATCGCCGGGTCGTCGCCCGATTTCGCATAGGTGCTGAACAGCGCGACCGCCTCCTTGTGCGCGTCCGTCTGCATCTTGATGTACTTCTGGTCGAACGCCTTGCCGCTCGCGCTCTTCAACTCGCCCAGCATCTGCTGTTCCTTAGGGCCGAGCGCGGGCCCGGCGGGCTTGATCGAGGCGGTGGTCTGGCCTTGGCTCAGCGCCGCCTTGAAATCCTCGCCCGCCTTGGTGTGGTCCGCGATCATCTCTCTGGCGAAGGCCTTGATGTCGTCGGAGGAGGCCTTCTCCTCGGCCAGCCTGCTCGACTGGATCTCGAATTCGTTGGCGTTGGGCACGGTGGTGACGAAGGTCTTTGTGTCGACCTTGCTGTCGGCAAGCATGGGCGCGACCTGGTTCGTCGATTGCGCCAGAGCGGCCGGCGCGCCGGCCAGCAGGGCTGCGACGGTCGCGGTCAGAAGGGTTTTCATCTGATGTCTCCCATCCGGGAATGGTCCCTCGCGATTCCAACGCCGCATCGGCAGCTGGGGTTGCGTTGATTTACACGCTGCACACAAGTCCAGCTTTCCTGCATTCTCGTCGTCAGCTTGGCTGCCAGGCCGGAGAGACGACCATGCACGACCCCGCCGAGATCGACCTGCGCAGCCCGCGGATCGTCGCCGACAACGCCGCCAAGGGCCTTAGGCTGCGCGAAAAATTCGGCCGCGGCGGCACCGAGATCGGCGTGGCGCGGGCGACGGAGCTGAAGAACCGGCGGAAGCTCTCGCCGTCGACGATCAGGCGCATGGTCAGCTATTTCGCCCGCCACGAGGTCGACAAAAAGGGCAAGAACTACGGCAACGAGCAGAACCCGTCGGCGGGCTACATCGCCTGGCTACTGTGGGGCGGCGACGAGGGTCGCGCCTGGGCGCTCGAGATCAAGCCCCGGATCGGCAACGCGCCGGATATCTGAGAAGACATGCGGCGAGGCGGGCCCCGAACCCGCCCCGGGACCCGCCGTGGAGTGGCTGACACATGCCGGCGCAGCCCACCCCAACGCCTTGCCAACGTGCGATCCGCCGATCGGCCGCTTGGCATGACGCTGGGTTAGCATTTGCAAGCAGCGGCTAATGTGAAGCCGTTCACAAAGCAGTCCTGCTTTCACGCCGCAAAGCGTCGATGTGACAAATGCCACCCTAACACCGGGAGCCGGCCGCTTATCCTTCCCAGTCGACCGGCATCATGCCCAGCCGCTCATAGAGCCGGACAGCAGTGGCGTTCTCCACTGTGTTGGTCTTGAGATCGACATGAGCGGCACCCCGGTCGCGGAAAGCGATGAAGGCCTGCCGCATCAGCGCCTCGCCGATGCCATGGCCGCGCGCTTGCGGATGGACGGCGAGGTCCTTGACGAAGGCTGTCGCCCAGCACAGTGCCGCCCCCGCCAGCCGGCCCTTGGCATCGATGACCAGGAAGCACAGCGCGGGGTCGAATCCGGCGTCGCCGGAAATGCGCGGCCACCACTCGTCGAACGGCCCGTCCGTGCCGTCGTCGAACACTTCGGAGAGCAGCGCATGCAGGGGCCGCGCGTCGGCGGGCTCGAAGCCGCGCATGACAAAGCCCTCCGGCCAGTGCGGCGGCGGCAGATCGTCGTCGAGGGTCTTGCGCAGCCGGATGTCGTCAGGTGCCGGCGGGCGCGGCATCGCGCTCAGGCGTCGGGCTGCAGGCGGCGGCGCGCGCGGTCAACGCCGAGGCCGGTCGCTTCCAGCAGGCCCTTGCGCTTGGCATCGTAATAATAGCCGCTCTGGTAGAGCCGGTCGGCGCGCTTTTCATCGCCCCCCGACACCAGCCAGGCGCCGCGCAGATACTTGACCGCATATTTGAGATTGGTCTCGGCGTCGAACAGACCGCTCGCCGGCCCGTCATAACCCATGCCGCGCGCCGTCGCGTGCTTGATCTGCATCAGACCCCAATGGCCGTGATTGTAGGCTTTCGGGTTGAAGGTGCTCTCGCGGTTGACGACATGGCGCACGAGATCGATGGGCACCTCGTAGAGCGCGGAGTATTTCTCGATCAGCCGCTCGATCTCGGCGCGCGGCCCGGTGGCGTGCGGCTGCGGCTCGCCCGGCGGGGCAAGCAGCGCCGGGTTCTGCGGCACGAAATAGGCGACCTGCTGGACGCCCGGCATCGTTGCCGCCTTCACCGCCTGGCCGGTTACGGGCATCGCCATCGCGGCCGTTGCGTAGGCGGGCATCGGCTTGACCGATCCCGGGCTGAGCGGCGAGGTGCCGGCCATCACGGCGGGCTGAGCGGCAAGCGGCGTCGATCCGGCGAAGGCGGCGGGCTGGGCAGGCAGCGGCAAGGGCTCGCCCGGCGTCGCCATGCCCGGAGCTGCCATGTTCGCATCGGCGGGG
>NZ_RZOJ01000218.1:0-10110 GCF_003998845.1 Mesorhizobium sp. M4A.F.Ca.ET.022.05.2.1
GTTCAGCGTTTCATAGAATCGCCGACCCGCTCTAACTAATTGTTTCTGCGCAATTCCGGACGGAAAACCGTTACACAGTTTTCCTGGAATTGCTCTAGCGCATGATCCTTTCCGAAAATCTTTCTGATTTTCGGGGTCATGCGCGTGCTCACGTACTTCAAGTACGCTCCGCTCCGGTTCCCGGAAGCCACCCAGTTTGATCGCCGCGCGCTCGTCTTCGACTCCGACTCGGCCTGACCTGCCTTTCAAGTCGCGCCAATCAGCTGCGATAGGGCTGAACCTCGCTCGGCGTGCTGAGCGATTGCAGCGAGCCGGGTTCGGCGCCGCCGATCCAGCCGAGCACCGAGCGGGCCAGCTCGGAGCCGGCGAGGCGGAAGTTCTCGTTGACGACCAGCAGTTCCCGCCGGAACAGATGCAGCAGTTCCGACGACTGCTTCGACACCACGTCGACGTCGCGGCCGAGCTTCAGGCCGGCATCCTCGATGCCGGCGACGACGGCGAGCGTCGCCGCGGCGGCGCTGCTGACGAAGCCGTCCGGCCGGTCCCGGCGCCGCATCAGCTGCGCCGTCCGCATCCTGATCTGCTCGATCGACTGGTCGATGGACACGGTGTTGAACGGCACCTCGCTGGCGCCGACTTCACTCAGCGCATCGGCAAAGCCGTTCAGCGTATGGCCATAGTAGGTGAGGCCGACCGGTGGCGTCACCAGGGCGAGCCGGCTGCGGCCGATGCCGGCGAGATAGCGCACCGCCTCGCCTGCGAAGGCGTAGTTGTCGAAATCATGATAGGGGTGCACGAGCCCCATGTCGGTGCGGCCGTGCGTGGCAAAGGGAATGCCGCGCTCCAGCATGTAGCGGGCGCGCGGATCGTCCGGCTGGGTGCGCGAAATGATGATGCCGTCGGCCGAGCCCGTCTCGACCAGATAGCGGATCGGATCCAGCGGATCCTGCGAGCGCGAATAGGGCGTGACGATCAGGTGATAGGGCGTGTCGGCGATCACCTCCGAGACACCGTAGATGATGTCCGAAACAAAGCTCATGATCTCGCGCTCGGTGTTGAGCACGAGGCTGATGACATTGGTCTTGCCGGTCCTGAGGCGCACGCCGGCGCGGTTCGGCCGGTAGCCTATCTGCCTGGCGACGAGTTGCACGCGCCGCCTGGTCTCGGCGCCGATCTCGGGGGCGTCCTTCAAGGCGCGCGACACGGTGGTGACGCCCAGCCCCGTCATGAAGGCAAGCGTCTTTAGCGTCGGCCTGGCCGGCGCTTCGCCATCCCTGTCCGTCTGGTCCCTGTCCATATCGTCCCGCCCGTCAGGCGCATAGCAGTCGCCGGGTCGGCCGGCAATCGCCCGCTATCGTCAGGCGGGTAGCTTCCAGTCCGACAAAACTCCCATACACTGAAACGTTACAGATTGTCACGACCGTTGTCCGTGCCGGCCCCAGGTCTGCTTTTTCCCGGCTTGCTCGCCCGGCTCGGAAAGTCGTTGGGAATCAGCGCGAAAGGCGTTTCGAGCAAGTTTTTTACCAGCTTCTAGCGTTTTGCAGCGCAGCTTTGCGTATTGCGGTGCACAAACTCGTGCCCGGCGGAACTATTTTGTTCGCGCTCCGAAAAATATCGAAGCGGCCTTTGCGTAAGGGGTTGCGCATATCGTGCAATTGCCGTATCGAAAATCTGTAACGTTTCAGATTCTTGGGAGGAACCGAAATGCGATACAAAATCCTGACTGCTGCGCTGGCGGCGACGGCCGCGCTGCAGTTCGCCGGTCCGGCGGCCGCGACCGATCTGGAAGTCACCCATTGGTGGACGTCCGGCGGCGAAGCGGCGGCTGTTGCCGAGCTGGCCAAGGCCTTCGACGCAACGGGCAATCACTGGGTCGACGGCGCCATCGCCGGTTCCGGCGGCACGGCGCGGCCGATCATGATCAGCCGCATCACCGGCGGCGACCCGATGGGCGCCACCCAGTTCAACCACGGCAGGCAGGCGGAAGAGCTGGTGCAGGCCGGCCTGATGCGCGACCTCACCGATATCGCCACCAAGGGCAAATGGACGGAAGTCGTGCGGCCGAAGAGCTTGCTCGACAGCTGCACCATCGACGGCAAGATCTATTGCGTGCCGGTCAACATCCATTCCTGGCAATGGCTGTGGCTGTCCAACGCGGCCTTCGAAAAGGCCGGCGTGCCGGTGCCGAAGAACTGGAATGAATATGTGGCGGCCGCCCCTGCGCTGGAGAAGGCAGGCATCATCCCGCTCGCCGTCGGTGGGCAGCCCTGGCAGGCCTCCGGCGCCTTCGACGTGCTGCTCGCGGCTGTCGGCGGCACCGATACCTTCCTCAAGGTCTACAAGGACAAGGACGCGAAATTCGCCGCCGGGCCCGAGGTCGCCAAGGTATTCAAGGCCGCGGACGATGCCCGCAAGATGGCGAAGAACACCAATGTGCAGGACTGGAACCAGGCAACCAATCTCGTCATCACCGGCAAGGCCGGTGGCCAGATCATGGGCGACTGGGCACAGGGCGAATTCCAGGTCGCCGGCCAGACCGCCGGCAAGGACTATACCTGCCTTCCAGGCCTTGGGCTGAACGAGGTGATTGCCACCGGCGGCGATGCCTTCTACTTCCCGCTGCTGAAGGACGCCGACAAGTCCAAGGCGCAGGAAGTGCTGGCCGAAACGCTGCTCGATCCCAAGACGCAGGTTGCCTTCAACCTGAAGAAGGGCTCGCTGCCGGTGCGCGGCGACGTCGACCTGCAAGCGGCGAATGACTGCATGAAGAAGGGCCTCGACATCCTGGCCAAGGGCAGCGTCATGCCCTGGACCGACCAGTTGATGTCGCAGGACAGCCAGAAGCAGAAGGAGGATCTCTTCTCCGAATTCTTCGCCAAGCCGGACTTGACCGTAGAAGACGCGCAGAAGCGTTTCGCCGACATCATCGCTTCGGCGGACTGATTGCTTTTGCCGACTGATTACGGCGCCCCCGCCAGCTCCTGGCCCCAGCCTATCCGGGGTCAGGAGCGTGATGTCGTCATTGCCCCAGCCCGGCTGTCGAGATGAGCAAGAGCGAACGCCCCAACCAGCTTTTCCGCAACCTCAATGCGAAGGTCGCCTCGATCCCGATGATCCTCACCGCGCTGGTGGTTTTCGTCGGCGGCACCGCATGGACGGTGCTCTATTCCTTCACCAACTCGAAACTGCTGCCGCGGCTAAACTTCGTCGGCCTCGACCAGTATTACCGGTTGTGGGCGACGCCGCGCTGGCTGATCTCGATCGAGAACCTCTTGATCTATGGCGTCATTTCGCTGGTGTTCTCGCTGGCGATCGGCTTCATCCTCGCCGCGTTGCTCGACCAGAAAATCCGCTTCGAAGACACATTCCGCACGATCTTCCTCTATCCCTTCGCGCTCTCGTTCATCGTCACCGGCCTGGTATGGCAGTGGCTGCTCAATCCGGACTTCGGCATTCAGGGCGTGGTGCGAAGCCTCGGCTGGACAAGCTTCAGCTTCGATCCGCTCTACAATTCCAGCATCGTCATCTACGGCATATCGATCGCGGCGCTATGGCAAGGCACCGGGCTCGTCATGTGCCTGATGCTCGCCGGCCTGCGCGGCATCGATGAGGATATCTGGAAGGCAGCGCGGGTGGACGGGATTCCGATGTGGAAGACCTATCTGTTCATCGTCATTCCGATGATGCGGCCGGTCTTCATCACCACGCTGGTCATCATCGCCGCCGGCATCGTCAAGGTCTATGACCTGGTGGTGGCCCAGACCAGCGGCGGGCCCGGCATCGCCTCCGAGGTGCCGGCAAAATACGTCTACGACTACATGTTCTTCGCCCAGAACCTCGGCCAGGGCTTTGCCGCATCGACCATGATGCTGTTGTCGGTGGTGATCGTCATCGTGCCGTGGGCCTATCTCGAATTCGGAGGCAAGAAGCGTGTCTGAGCTTGCCATCCCCCTGCCCAGCACCGCCGATGCTCTCAGGCGCGAAGCCACGGAACCGAGCGGGCCGAAGCCGCGGCACGTGTTCTCGCGCCGCAACATCTTTCTCTATGGCACGCTGATCGTGGTGGCGGTCTACTACCTCCTGCCGCTTTATGTGATGGTCGTCACCTCGCTCAAGGGCATGCCGGAGATCCGCCTCGGCAACATCTTCTCGCCGCCGCTGGAGATCACCTTCGAGCCTTGGGTCAAGGCGTGGTCGCAGGCCTGCACCGGCCTCAATTGCGACGGGCTCTCGCGCGGCTTCTGGAATTCGGTGCGTATCACCGTCCCCTCGGTGATCCTGTCGATCGCGATCGCCTCGGTAAACGGCTACGCGCTCGCCAACTGGCGCTTCAAGGGTGCCGACACGTTTTTCGTCATCCTCATCGTCGGCGCCTTCATCCCCTATCAGGTGATGATCTACCCGATCGTCATCATCCTGCGCGAGATCGGCCTCTATGGCAGCCTGAGCGGCCTGGTGATCGTGCATTCGATCTTCGGCATGCCGATCCTGACGCTTCTGTTCCGCAACTATTTCTCCTCGATGCCGGAAGAGCTGTTCAGGGCGGCGCGCGTCGACGGCGCCGGCTTCTGGGGTATCTATCTGCGCATCATGCTGCCGATGTCGCTGCCGATCTTCGTCGTCGCCGTCATCCTGCAGGTCACCGGCATCTGGAACGACTTCCTGTTCGGCGTCGTCTACACGCGGCCGGACACTTATCCGATGACGGTGCAGCTCAACAATATCGTCAATTCGGTGCAGGGCGTGAAGGAGTACAACGTCAACATGGCCGCCACCATCCTGACCGGCCTCGTGCCGCTCATCGTCTACTTCATTTCCGGCAAGCTTTTCGTGCGCGGCATCGCCGCCGGCGCGGTGAAAGGATGATGATGGACATCGCCAGTCCTAGCGTGTCGATCCAGGACCTGTCGCTGAATTTCGGGTCGGTGTCAGTGCTGGAGACTCTCAACCTCGACGTCGCCGAGGGAGAGTTCATCGTGCTGCTCGGGCCGTCGGGCTGCGGCAAGTCCACCCTGCTCAACTGCATCGCCGGCCTGCTCGACATCTCGGACGGTCGCATCTTCATCAAGGGCAAGAACGTCACCTGGGAAGAGCCCAAGGACCGTGGCATCGGCATGGTGTTCCAGTCCTACGCGCTCTATCCGCAGATGACGGTGGAGAAGAACCTCTCGTTCGGACTGCGCGTTGCCGGCGTACCGAAGGAAGAGATCGCCAAACGCATCGCGCGGGCGGCGGAGATCCTGCAGATCGAGCCGCTGTTGCAGCGCAAGCCTTCGGCGCTCTCCGGCGGCCAGCGCCAGCGCGTGGCGATCGGACGGGCGCTGGTGCGCGATGTCGATGTCTTCCTGTTCGACGAGCCGCTTTCCAATCTCGACGCCAAACTGCGCTCGGAACTGCGCGTCGAGATCAAGCTCCTGCACCGCAAGCTCGAGAACACGATGATCTACGTCACCCACGACCAGATCGAGGCGATGACGCTCGCCGACCGCATCGCCGTCATGAGGGGCGGGGTCATCCAGCAGCTCGATGCGCCACAGACGATCTACAACCGGCCAGTCAACCGCTTCGTTGCCGGCTTCCTCGGTTCGCCGGCGATGAACTTCATCGACGGCAGTCTGGAGAAGGACAACGGCAACTGGCATTTCGCCGTCGAGGATGTGCGCATTCCGCTTGGCACCTATGCCTTCGAGAAGGAGCCGGCGCCGGGACCGGCCGTGTTCGGCATCCGGCCCGAGCATGTAGCCTTCAACAGCGGCGCGGGCTGGCCGTTTTCGGCGACGGCGAATGTCGAGGTGGTGGAGCCGATGGGTTCCGACACGCTGGTCTGGCTTAAGCTCGGCGGGCAGAATTTCACTGTCAGGGTGACATCGGAGCGCACGCCAAGCAACGCGGATTCGGTCAGTATCGGTTTCGATCCGATGCGCGCCTCGCTCTTCGACGCCCAATCCGGCAACCGCCTTTAGATACATCCCAACAGATCCATCCCCCAAGTAAAAACGGAATAGAGACGATGAACTGGTCATTCCAACTTTATAGCGCCCGCAATTTCCAGCCGTGGGACGGCGTGCTGCAGACGCTCGGCAAGCTCGGTTACAGCCAGGTCGAAGGATTCGGCGGCGTCTATGATGATCCCAAGGCCTTCCGCGCCGAGCTCGACAAGAACCGGCTGGCCATGCCCACGGGGCATTTCTCGATCGACGCGCTGGAGAAGGACTTCGACGGCGTGCGCAAAATCGCCGATGCGCTCGGCGTCACGCTTTTGATCTGCCCCTATCTGGTCATCGAGCAGAGGCCGGCCGATGCCGCCGGCTGGCGCGGTTTCGGCGAACGGCTGGCCAAGGTGGGCGAGACGGCAAAGAAGGCCGGCTATGGCTTTGCCTGGCACAATCATGATTTCGAGTTCAAGAAGCTTGCCGACGGCTCGGTGCCACAGGACCACATGTTTGCCGTCGCGCCCGACATCGGCTGGGAGATGGACGTCGCGTGGGTGGTGCGTGGCGGCGAGGATCCGCTGCCCTGGATCGAGAAGCACGGCAAGCGCATCAGCGCCGTCCATGTCAAGGACATCGCCAAGCCGGGCGAAGGCCTTGACGAAGACGGCTGGTCGGATGTCGGCCATGGCACGATCGACTGGGCCGGCCTGATCAAGACGTTGCGGGCCAAGAGCGCCGCCAGGTACTTTGTCATGGAGCAGGACAACCCCAACGACATCGAGCGCTTCGCCCGCCGCTCCATTGCATCCGTCAAGGCTTACTAGGAACAATCGACATGGCAAAGAAACTGGGTATCGGCGTTATCGGCTGCGGCAACATCTCGAAAGCGTATTTCTCGCTGGCGCCGCTGTTCCGCGGCATCGAGATGCGCGCCTGCGCCGACATCAACATGGACGCTGCGAAGGCGCGGGCGAAGGAGTTCAAGCTGCGCGCCGAGACGGTCGAGGGGCTGCTCAAGGCGGACGATATCGACATTATCGTCAACCTGACGATTCCCGCGGTGCACTACGAGGTATCGAAAGAGGTGCTCGACGCAGGCAAGCATGTCTATTCGGAAAAGCCGTTCGTGCTGTCGATCAAGGAGGGGCTCGACCTGAAAGGCCGAGCCGAGAAGAAGGGACTGCGCATCGGCTCGGCGCCGGACACCTTCCTTGGCGGCGCGCATCAGCTGGTGCGCAACCTGATCGACACCGGCGCGCTCGGCAAGATCACCAGCGGCACCTGCCATGTGATGGGTCATGGCATGGAGCACTGGCATCCCAATCCGGACTTCTTTTTCCAGCCCGGCGCCGGCCCGGTTCTCGACATCGGGCCATATTACATCACCAATCTGATCCAGTTGGTCGGGCCGGTGAAGCAGGTCGCGGCCTTCGCCTCGACGCCGGCCAAGGAACGGACGATTTCGTCCAAACCGCGCGCGGGCGAGAAAATCCCGGTCAACACGCCGACCACCATCCACGGCTTGCTGGAATTCGAGAACGGTGCGGTGGTGACGCTCAACACCAGTTGGGATGTCTGGAGCCATGGTCATGCGCCGATGGAGCTCTATGGCGAGGCCGGATCAGTGTATGTGCCGGATCCCAATTTCTTCGGTGGCGACGTGCGTTTCACCGAGGCGGCGAAACCGGTCAAGAAGCTGCCGAAATGGAAGCATCCGTTCGGCGTCCCGAACGAAATGCATTCGCAAGGAATGATGGCCAACTACCGCACCGCCGGCCTCGCCGACATGGCGCTGGCGATCGCCGAGGGACGGCCGCATCGCTGTTCGATGGAGCTGGCGCTGCACGCCGTCGATGTGATGACCGGCCTGTTGCGCTCGGGCGAAACGGGCAAGTTCGTTGCCATGCAGACGACCTGCGAGCGGCCAGCCGCACTTGGCGTCAAGGAAGCAAAGGACCTGCTGGTCAAGAAGAAGTAGATCGCTGCGATTATCGATAATTTTTACCAGCCCTCTCCCGCTTCCCTTGGGGAGAGGGTAAAGGGTGGGCCGCAGGGCATGGTCATCGCGTTGCGGTGAACCATGCCCAATCCGTTCAGATGCGAGGATTTCCCATGCCCTACGTCGCCGCCGAAAACCGTTACGAGAAAATGCTCTACAACCGCTGTGGGCGGTCCGGCCTGAAGCTGCCCGCGATCTCGCTCGGGCTGTGGCACAATTTCGGCAACGACACGCCGCACAAGACCAAGCAGGCGATCGTGCGCCGGGCCTTCGATCTCGGCATCACGCATTTCGATCTCGCCAACAACTATGGTCCGCCGCCCGGCTCGGCGGAGACTGCCTTCGGTGAAATCCTGCGCACCGATTTCGCCGCCTATCGCGACGAGCTGATCATCTCGACCAAGGCCGGCTACGAGATGTGGCCGGGGCCATATGGCGAGTGGGGCGGGCGCAAATATGTGCTTGCCAGCCTCGACCAGAGCCTGAAGCGGATGGGCCTCGACTATGTCGACATCTTCTATTCGCACCGTTCGACCCCGATACGCCGCTGGAAGAGACGATGGGCGCGCTCGACCATGCGGTGCGCTCGGGCAAGGCGCTCTATGCGGGCATCTCGTCCTACAACTCGCAACGCACGCGTGAGGCGGCCGACATATTGAAGCAGCTCGGCACGCCCTGCGTCATCCACCAGCCGAGCTATTCGATGCTCAACCGCTGGGTCGAGGAGGACGGGCTGCTCGACACGCTGGAAGGGCTCGGCGTCGGCTCGATCGTGTTCTCGCCGCTGGCGCAAGGCATGCTGACCGACAAGTATCTGGGCGGCATCCCGGAGGGCAGCCGCGCATCCCAGGGCAAGTCGCTCAGGCCCGCCTTCATCAACGACAAGACGATCACCAACATCAAGGCGCTGAACGCCATTGCCGGGCGTCGCGGCCAGACGCTGGCGCAGATGGCGCTGGCCTGGGTGTTGCGCAGGGGCCGGGTTACCTCGGCGCTGATCGGCGCCAGCCGGCCGGAACAGGTCGAGGATTGCGTCGGCGCGCTGAAGGCGCTCGACTTCAGCGATGCGGAACTGGCCGAGATCGACAGCTACGCGCGCGAGGCCGACATCAATTTGTGGGCAGCCTCGGCGGAACGCAAGGGCCCGCCACGCAAGTAGACGGCGCCGGCATGGCATGAAAGGAAACGGCGGGCTTTGCCCGCCGTTTCTGTTTTGAGAGCGGTGGCAGGCTCAGGGCTTGGCCGGCTTCTGAGCGGTGCCGACGCCCGCCTTGGGCTTTGCGGGCGCCGGCATGGTCTTCATCTTCTCCTCGATCCAGCCGGAATAATTGGCCAGCCGCGTATAGATGCCGTAGGCGTTCTTGTGGCCGCAGGCCGCACTGCCGTCATTCGGCCCTTCGCCCCAGGAAACGACGCCAATCTGGACCGGGCCGTCGGCGCCGGCCATGAACAGCGGCCCGCCACTGTCGCCATTGCAGGCATCGCGCTCGCCGCTGGCGGTGCCGGCGCAGATCATGTTGCTGGTCAGCGGATCCGACATGTCGGCGGCAATGGCGCTGGCCGCCGCGTCGATGCCCTTTTCCGAATAGCGCATGCGGTGGGAGAGATCGCCAAGTGCCGCCTTCAGGTCGCGGGCGTAGATGTCCTTGATGCCGCTGTTGCAGGTCGCGTTCGGCTGCAGGTCGAGATCGGCGACCATCAGCGCCGTCGGGAAGGTGCCGTCCTGCATCTTGCCCCAACCGATGACCGTGGTCTTGCCGCTGTCTGGCGCTGCCTCATGGGCGACCTTGATCGTCGGCGCGTCCGCCGGCTCGGCCAGCCGGATCAGGCCGAGGTCGTTGTCCATCGTCTGCTCGCTGTAGCTCTCGTTGACGATGACCTCCACCGCCTTGTAGCGCTTGCCTTCGCCGAGATCGGTGGCGCCGGTGAGTACGGTAACCGCGCCGGCCGGGATCGGCCTGCCGTTGTCGACGAGGCAGTGCGCAGCCGTCAGCACCCATTGCGGCGCGATCAGGCTGCCCCCGCAGAATTGCGCGTCCGGCTGCGAGGCCGGGCTGGCGTCCAGCCTGTCGCTTGTCAGCAGCGCCACCTGGAAAGGAAAAGCGCCCTTCTCGGCCTCCTTGCCGCCATAGACGCGATCGGCACCGTCGGGGTTCTCGGCCTTGGCCTTGGCCCGTG
>NZ_RZOJ01000219.1:0-10103 GCF_003998845.1 Mesorhizobium sp. M4A.F.Ca.ET.022.05.2.1
TTGCCGGCGAGGGCGCCGGCGTCGGTGAACTCAATTTGCAGTCGTCCAACAACATGGACGCGACGGCGGAAGCCGATGGCACAGCAAAGACGAGCGACAGCGGCACCGCTGTCGGTGTCGCCGTGGCGATCAATATCGCGACGATGCGCAACGAGGCCTCGATCGGGGCGGGCAGCATCATCACCGCCGACGGGGTGAAAGCCGAAGCGAAGATGAAGAACGTCGGTGGTGACGTGACGCATCGTTTCGGCGCCGAGTCGACCTCCGGTGCCAGCGGTGGCGATATCGGCGTGGCCGGCTCGTTCGCGCTGAGCTTCGCCGATACCGACACGCTAGGCGTGATTGGTCTCGACCATGCCGATCAGCCGGCAGGTGGCGCCGCGACGGTCACCTTGACCGGCGGCAATGTCCTGCTCACGGCGATCAACACGACCGAAACCACGACGACGGCGACCTCCTCGGGGGCCGGAAGCGGCTCGGGCAGCGTCGGCGTCGGCGCATCGATCGCGCTCGGCATCGGCTTGAACAGCACTTTTGCTGGCGTCGAGGACGGCGAGACGGTTAGCGGGACGACGGGCAATTTCACGGTCACCGCGACATCCAATGACACGCTGACAACGACGGCCAAGGCCGGCGCGCAAGGCGCTACCGGTATCGGCGGCGCGATCGCTGTCGCCTATGTCGACAACGATACGGATGCGCACATCGGCACCGGCGGCGGCGCAGCGATCACGCTGACGGGCAATTTGGCCGCGCAAGCGTCGCACACCGGGACGGTTCACACGCTTGCCGATGGCGAAGCTGCCGGCAGCAGCGTTGGCGTTGGCGCGTCGATTGCGCTGAACATCGGCGAAGTCACCAACGACGCATTCCTCGGCCGCAATTTCCAGAATGTCGGCACGGTGACGATCACCGCGACCTCGACACTCGACACCAAGGCAGAGTCCAAGGCGAGTTCGAAGGGCCAATCCACGAAGAAGTCCGATGGCACAACGGATAGTGCCAACTCCGATCAGGAGACGACCAACCAGACCGAGATGGCCAAGAACCAGAGCGGCGGCACCAAGACGCCGACGCAGAGCGGCAGCAGCAGCCTTGGCCAGGCCGATGGCAACAGCAATGCGCAGACCGGCAAGGGTACGCAGGGCGGCAATGGCTCCGGTGGCACCAACGTGGCGGCAACGATCGCCGTCAATTTCCTCGATGCAGACAACCAGGCGCAGATCGCCGGCAACGTGACGATCTCCGGCACTGGTGCGATGAAGGTCGAGGCGATCAGCACGACCGACGCGCGGGCATTGGCCACGGCGACCTCTACGAACACCAGTTCCAATACCGGCGTCGCCGCCGCGGTCGGTCTCAACATCGTCCTCCTCGACAACAACGCGATGATCGGCGCAGGCGCCGATCTGACAGCGGGATCGATCGAGGTCCGCGCCGCGACCGCCAACGGCCAGAAGAACACGTTCCAGGCGCGCGCCCTCTCCGGTGCGGTCTCCAAGAACACCGCGATCGGCGGCTCGGTTGGCATCAACTATCTCGATGTCAACACGCTGGCATCGGTCGGCGACAATGTCGATCTCGACGCCAACACCGGCAACATCGAGATCGGCGCCGTCAGTCTCAATGAAATGCAGAACCTGGCCGGCGGTGCGGCCTTGAGCACCGGCAGCGGCGGTGGCGGCGTGGGCATCGCGGTCACCGTCAACATCGTCAACGATCTCAGCACCAAGGCCGAGACCGGCATCAATCTCGACGCCGAAGCGCAGGGCGCGATCAACGTCACCTCGCATGCCGAACTGCTGCCGGTCACGGAAAACCTGCCTGTCATCGGCTCGCTGGCCGTCACCAGCTTCGCCGCCGGCATCGCCGGTGCGTCCGGCGGCTTTGCCGTCGGCGGTTCGTCCAGCGTCAACGTGATCTTCATGGAGACGCACGCCTCGGTGAACGACAACTCCGACCTCGAGGCCGGAACCGGCATCAAGATCGAGGCGACGGACCTGCTGACCGTGGTCAGCGGGGCGGGCGGCATCGGCCTGACGCTGAACGGCAATGCCGGCGTCGGCATCGGCCTCGACGTGCAGGTGATCACGCGCAACACCAGCGCCTGGATGGGCGGCGGCGCGGATCTGGATACGTCGGCCGGCAACATCGTCATCAACGCCGACTCCTTCGACGACATCACTTCGATCGCGGCGACGTTCGGCGGCAGCGCCGGCGGCTCGGCCGGCGTCGCGGCGTCGGTCGGCGTGCTTTATCTTGACACATCGACGCAGGCCTTCGTCGAGGCCGGCAGCGCGCTGAACAAATCGCATCTGGGCGCCGGCGGAGATGTCTCCGTGACGGCCACCGGCGATGCGGACGTGTTCCTGCTGGCGGGCGCGGCGGCGTTCGGCCAAAGCGCCGGCATCGGCGTTTCCGGAACCGTGTTTGTCCATCTCGACGACGTGAAGGCGGAGCTCTATGGCGACGCCGATGTGGTCACCGGCGGCGCCAACGGCCTCTCCGTGTCGGCGATTTCCACCGATGAGGTGCTGATCATCGCCGCCGCCGGCGCGGCTTCCGCGCAGGCGGCGGTCGCCGGTTCGGTCGCCGTAACAGTGCTGACCGAGACAACGACGGCGCGCATCGGCGCAAACAGCAAGGTTTCCGGCCAGACGCTCGCCAACGATCCCGGCGTCTCGGTCTTTGCGAGCGACGAAACCGATATCCTGACGGTCGCTGGCTCGCTCGCGGTTTCCGCGGGCAACGCCGGCGTTGGCGCCGGTGTCAATGTGTCGACGCTGACGAAGAGAACGACTGCATCAATCGAGGCGGGCGCCGACATTGACGTCGACGGCAACGTGACGGTCGAAGCAACCGGCAACGAGGACATCGGCTCGTTCTCGGTGGCTGCGGGCGCGTCGAGCGGCGCGGGCGTCACGCTGACGGCCGACGTCTTCGTGCTGGACCTGAAGACCCGCGCCTTCATCGGGTCGGATCCGCTGGCGCCAATCGGCGGCCTGACGGATGTGCGGGCACGCGGCAGCGTGCTCGTCCAGGCACTCGACGAGACCGAGATGGACCTGATCGTTGGCGGCGTGGCGATTGGCGGCAGCGCCGGTGTCGGCGTCGCGGCCGGCGTTGCGGTTGTCGACAAGGTGACGGATGCCTTCATCGGCGCGGGTGCACGCGTCACCGGCGAGGGCCACGGCACGGTCGCGGCGAGAACCGGCCGCTACGACGTCTCCTACGCGGGCAGCCAGGCGATGTCGAGCTTCGAGCCGCAGGGCGGCAACAAGCCGACCGCGAGCAGCCTGGAGGCTGGTACGCCGTCAGGCCTCACCCAGTTCAAGGACCTCGACCAGGAGGGCGGCGACGACGTCCAGCAGGATCCGGGGCTGACTCAGAACCGGATTGCGAACGCGGCGGTCGACACCGGCTTCCGCGGCGTGGCTGTCTCGGCCTCGGCGAAGGATGATATCGAAACTTTTGCAATTTCCGTCGGCGGCGGTGGTTCGGTCGGCGTGGCAGTTGGTGCCGCCGTCAACATCGTCGATACCAAGACAAAGGCGTTCATCGGAGCCGATGCACAGATCAACCAGGACATGGCCGGCGCCGGAAATGCTGGACAGTCCGTGCTGGTTGCGGCGGCGAGCGACTTCAGCCATGTCGGCGTCGGGGCCGGTGCGGCCTTCGGCGGTTCGGGCGCGGGCGCGCCAGGCGTCGACGTATCGGTCATCAAGGTCGATACTTTCGCGACGATCAACGACGGCGCGGACGTGAAGGCGAACAACGACGTCGCCGTGATCTCCACGTCCAAGGAAAAGGTCATCGTCGTCTCCGCCGGCCTTGCCTTCAGTGGCACGGTCAGCCTGGCGGGCGGCGTCTCGGTGCTGTCGTTCGACACCGAGACCTATGCCCGCGTCGGCGCCAACGCGACGATTGTCGCCGGCGGCGACGTCGCCGTCATGGCCAAGGACGATTCCGAGGTGGTGGTGGTCGCGGGTGCGGTCGCCATCGGCCTGTCGGGCGGCGGCGCCGCCGGATCGGTCGCGGTCGTCACCGTCGACAAGCTTACTGAAGCGACGATCGGCGACAATGCAAGCATCGACGCCTCCGGCAACGGCGCCGGCATCGGCGGCGTGCTTACTGGCACGATCGTCGGCGGCGGCGATCCGAGCGGCTTCGGCACGGCCGAGGCGCATGGCGTCATTGTGCAGGCCGAATCGTCGGAAGAGGTCACCAACGTGACAGTCGCCGGCGCCGGTGGCCTTTATGTCGGCTTGGCTGGCTCCGTCACTGTGACGCTGCTCAATTCGGACACCAAGGCGCTGATCGGGGTCGGCGCCGACATCAACCAGGGCGCGGCAAATTACGTCGCCCATCCGGGCACGGTCGCGGGCGCGCAGGGCGTCTATGTCAACGCTGCGAACGAGGTCCGGGTCACGTCCTTTGCGGGCGCTCTCGGCGCCGGTTTCATCGGCCTGGCCGGTGGCATCGACTTCGGTAGCATCAAGAACGACACGGTTGCCGCGATCAACGCCGACGCCATGGTGCGGGCGCGCGGCGACGTGTCGGTCAACGCGGTTGCAATCAAGGTTCTGCGTGGGTTCGCCTTCAGCGGCGGCATCGGCGTCGGCGGGCTCGGCGCGTCCGTGTCGGTCTGGTCGGTCGGCGAGGAATTCAGCGACTCCTATCAGGACAACCAAGGTGGCAGCGGCAACGCGACGAAGGACGACGGAAGCCCCAAGACCGCCAATGACGAGGCCGGCGGCCAGGCCGACGACGGTGTCGAAGGCGTCACCGGGGAATTGAGCCGCTTCGGCAGCGGCGCCAACAGCAATACGGCCGACTCGCGGGTCAAGGCCGGCGTTGAAGGCGCCCGCGACAAGGTCGGCGCCAACGCGCTGACCTCCAGCGCCCTGACTAACAAGCTAACGGCCGCCGTCACCGACGAGCGCGGCACCACCGCGTCCGTCGAAGGCGGCGCCACGGTCGAGGCCGGTCACGACATCGTCGTGAACGCGCGTGAACAGATGGAAGTCGACATGTTGGTCGGCAGCCTGGGCGCCGGTCTTGTTGGCCTGGGCGCCTCGATTTCCGTCGTCAATGTGTCGGGGCAGGTGCGAGCGAAGGCCGGTGGAAGCCTGAAGGCTGGCAATGCCATCCGAGTCGAAGGCCATTTCGGCCAGGATGTCGATGTCACAACCGTCGCCTTGCAGGCCGGCTTCGTCGGCCTCGGCGCATCGGTCGCGGTGGTCAACGATACCAGCCGCATTCAGGCCGGCTTGCTCGACAACACAGTGGTCAACGACGCGGCCAGCCTTACGGTCTCGGCGACCAGCAACCAGACGTTCGACGTGCTGACGACCGGCATACAGGCCGGCGCGGTGGCCGTCGGCGCGTCCTACAGCGACGTCACCATCGGCGATGACGACGACAACACCAAGGAAGTCCTGGCCACGATCGGCGCGGGCAGTCAGATCGGGCAGACCGACACCGTCGGAGCCATCACCGTCCATGCGGACTCGACGATCAACGCGGATTCCGACACCTTCGCGCTTGCCGCGGGGCTCGGCGCGCTCACCTTCAATTTCGCTTTCGTCGATGTTCAGCCGAACGTAGAGGCATCGATTGGCGGCGGCGCCAACATCAATGCGACGGGCCTCCTCACGGTCGAGGCGTGGACGCTGCACGATGCGACCGGCGACGTGTTCGCGCTTTCGGTCGGCGCGCTGGCGGCCGGCACCAGCCTGGCGACGGTCAATGTCGTCCCGACGGTGGCCGCATCGATCGGCGGCAATTCGACGATTCACGCCGGCGGCATCGTCATGCTGTCGTCACACAATTACGAGGGCGAGACGGCGACCGACCGCGGGGCGAAGGCCTATGCGGAAGCCTCCGGCGGCGGCTTGTTCAGCGGCCAGGGCTCGGTTCCGACCGCGCGGTCCAATGCGGTTGCCAACACCACGATCGGTGCCGGCGGCGCATTCACCATCACCGGTGACATCGACATCAAGTCGCGCATTCGCAACTATGCCGTCGCCAATTCCGAAGCGAATTCGTTCGGCGCCGCGGCGGTCGGTGCTTCCGTGGCTGAAGCGGAGGCCAATGGCCAGAGCAACGCCGCGATGAACGCCAACATCGTCTCGGTCACCGACATTAAGGTCGAAGCCCTCGCTGTCAACGGCGCGCTCGCCGTGGCTGAAGCCGCCGGTGGCGGCGTTCTCGGCGCGCTGACGATCAACAGCGCAGTCGCAACAGCCAGCCCATCGTCGGTCAGCGCCTCGATCGGCAACAACACCTCGATCCAGTCGGCGCGCAATGTCCGGCTCAAGGCACAGGCGCAAACCGAAGGCGACGCCAAGGTTGTCGGTATTTCGATAGGCGGCATTTTCGGCGCTGGCGCTTCGGATGCGACGACCAATGTCAGCCCGACTGTTGCAAGCTCGATCGGCGCGGGCGCGGTGATCAATGCGACCGGAGATATCCTGGTCGAAGCCTCCGCGTCGCCGATCCCCGGCGTTCAACCGACCTACGAGATCCTCGATGTCGATGGCACCGCCAACACGATCACGGTCAACGGGCACGGACTGGTGACCGGCGACACGGTCGAATATGATGCCGGAAGCGGCGGCGCCGTCATTCCCGGCCTCAACTGGCCGGACCCGGCCGATTCGGCTGTGAACCGCCAGTATAGCGTGATCAATGTCGTCAATGCAGGCGTGACAGATCCGAACACGCTCTATTTCGGCTCCGTCTTCAACGCCGCCGACATCGATCCAGACACCGAGATCATCGAGTTCGCGGGTGGCCATAATTTCCTGAGCGGCGATGCCGTCCGCTACTATCCGGGACCGGACGAAACGGTCGACAGCTTTGGCCTGACCGAGGGCAACCTCTATTATGTGCTGGTCATCGACGGGTCGCACATCAAGCTGGTGAGCACCTTCGACAAGGCGGTCAACCCACAGAACTACCTCAAGAATTTCCAGCCGGACGACGTCGCGGGCAACAGCATCACCATATCCGGGCATGGTTTCGTCAACGGGACGGCGGTGACCTATGAGGCGCCGGACGCGCGCACCTTCGTCAGTCCCCAGGTGGACGTCAATTCGAACAGCCTCAATCCCGACGGCTCGCCGATCGCAGATAGCAACGCCGACAACATCCGCTTCTTCGACGATGATGGAAATGCGCTGGCGCACGGTTTCGCCGAGGGCGAGCACGTCGTCTATGACGTCAAGAATGCGAACGGCGGAACGGGTCTGGCGATCGGCGGCCTGGTCGACGGCCAGACCTATCGCGTGCATGTCGTCAATTCCTCGACGATCCAGCTCAAGCGTAACGACGCGATCACCGAAGAGGTGCAGTTCGTTCGCAATGCCGCTGGCGACCGTATCATCCGCACTGACGGCCTCAACTGGGCCGACAACGGCTTCGCAGCCGGCACGCTGTTCATCGGCGGCGGCGGCGCCAATTCCGGCACGTTCACGATCGCCAGCGTATCCGGCAGCACGCTGATCCTTACCGTCGCGAACAGCGTCACCGAAGACACGCTGACGAAGACCTTCGATCAGCCGATCATCGCGCTGAACCCGAACAAGGGCCTCAGCGCCGATCCCGCCCTCAATGTCGGCGCCAGTGATACGCATTCGCTGGTCAACGCCAAGAATCTGCCGATCGGCGGGCTGGAAGACGGCAAGACCTACTATGTGCGGGGCGTCAGCGGCGCCGGCGACAACACGTTCGAGTTGTGGGATGCGCCGAGCGGCGGCAGTCAGATCGTCCTGACGCCAACGGGCCTGGCCGGGCCTTACGGCAATCACAGCCTTACGGCACTCGCGATCGATATCTCCGACGATGTCGACAGCGAGCAGCAGTTGCGCATCGACATCGGCGACGGCGCCACCTCGGCAGCGCCGGGCCAGTTCCTGTTCGGCCCGGGCGAGGTTCCGCTCAGCGAAATTGCTCCGCAATCGGGCGACGGGGTATCCTCCGCCTACGCCAAGGGGTCCGGCGGCGGCTTCGTCGGCGTGCAGATCAACGACGCCGACATCATCAGCAATCCGAACGTCTCGGCGACGATTTCGGCGACGCAGATCACCACCGTGGGCGACGTCACCGTCAGCACATCGGCGACGACCAACACCTCTTCCTACGCGGTCAACGGCACCGGCGGCTTCGTCGCCATCGGCGACGCCGATGCGCGGAGCTACCAGGACATAACAAGCGCGGCGACGATCAGCGACAACACGCGCATCGTCGCGGGCAAGAACTTCACGCTGGCTTCGGCGAGCAACGCCATCACCAGCGCGTCCTCGCAGTCGAGCGCCGGCGGCGCGGTCGGCCTGGCCGATCCGGTCACCGACGTGCGGATCGAGTACAACACCACGTCTACCATCGGCTCCAACGCCATCGTGCTGGCCGGGCAACTGGCCAAGGGCACGGCGAACGCCTCCGTCGATGTGACGGCCAAATCGACTGCCTCCGGCGTCGGCTTCGGCGGCGATGGCGACGCCATCACGCACGTCAATATTGGCACGCCCGATGGCGATCCGGACGCCGACCAGGCCGACGCCATCGTCTCGCTGGCGGCCAACGCCGTGCTCAGCGCGCGGCGCACCTCGCTTGCGGCGCGGGTCGACAAGTTCCATGTCTTCTCCGGCAGCGACGGGCGCGGCGCCGGATTCTATGGCGAAGGCGAGGCGGAAAGCACGATCACGGCACGGCCGGATGCGCAGGTGCGGATCAATGCCGGCGCCGACCTGACCGGTTGGGAAGGTGTCGACCTCATCACCCGCTACAACGACGTCGTCACGCATGCGAAATCCTATGCCCGCTCGACGGGCCTGTTCGGCTTCGTCGATTCCGACGCGCATAACGACACCGACGTCTCCTCCGAGATTTTCGGCGCGGCAGGCGCCTTGGTGACAGCCGGCCCGCGCGACAACAACGATGCCGTGCTCGGACACCCGGATTATCCGCAGGAACCTGGAAGCTCGGCCGAGCACTTGGCCCTGTTTGCCTCGACCGTGAACGGCTCGATCTCGCAGACGGATGACGCCGATCACAGCAAGCGCTCGCTCGCCGCCGGCGGGTCGAGCGGCAGCAGTCCGGATGACAGGCCGCAATCGATCAACTTCAATTCCGACGTGCTGATCCTTTCCGGCCGTTCACCCGAACTGGTCGTCAAGCAACTGGTCATCGGCGCCGACGGCGAGATCGATGTCGCGGTCGAAGTGTCGGTCAACGACACCGCGGGCGGCGGCAGTGCCACCGAAGGCCAAGGCAGCACGATCCAAAGCAACGACATTGTCGTCAACGACATCGTCAATCCGGGTCCGGGCGACGTGGTGTTCGATTCGAACTCGATGACCGGCGCAGGCGGCACCTGGACGTTCCGCGATACGTTGCAGCGCGTGTCGATCCGCAACGAGTCCGACAAGGACATCATCATCAACAATATCGATGTCGTCACCGACGAGCAGCCGCTGGCATGGCTCAATCCGTCGCAGAGCGTGACACTGACCTTCAACGTGGTGCGCGAAGTCGCGCCGACACTGATCGAGATCACCGACACCGGTGGCCATTCCGATATCTACATCAATGGTACGATTGAGAACCCGATCGGTACGACGTCGATAGTCAACACGGACGGATCGGTGCTCGCCACCAACGATCGCGGCGTCACCGGCAGTGATGGCCGCCAGTCGCTGATCCGCACGCACATCCTGAACATTCGCGCCGACGAGAACATCGGCGCGACCGGCGCGCGAGTGAACATCGACATCGTCGACAGCGCCGGCCTGCCGCTCGGCATGGGCTTCGACACCGGCCGTGTCGCTGACTTGACGAACCAGATCTTCCTCGGCGTCGAGAACCGTTTCTATACCGGTCAGTTGGTGCGCTACGATGCAGTGACCACCACCATCGGCGGGCTCACCGACGGCGGCTACTATTACATCATCGCTTCGCCCGATGGGCAGAGCGTCAAGTTGGCGACCACGTTGGCAAACGCCCTGGCCGGCACGGCCATCGATCTGGCACCGGCGGGCGCGCTGACCGATCTGCACAGCCTGATTTCGGCGGAAACCTTCACCGCTGACGCGCTCGGCAAC
>NZ_RZOJ01000021.1:0-33651 GCF_003998845.1 Mesorhizobium sp. M4A.F.Ca.ET.022.05.2.1
GCCATCGGCGGATGGTCTCGGAGGAAACGACGATCCCGCATAGAGCAGCATTTCCTCGACATCGCGCAGGCTCAGATTGAAGCGGAAGTAGAGCCAGACAGCACGGGCCACGATTTCGATCGGATAGTGGTGGTTCTTGTAGGTCGGTGCACTCACGGTCATTGGCGCGCTGCTACCTCAATTTCCTTACCGCTCAATCAATGTGACAGCACCCTGATGCCCCCTCATGGCTCCCAGATTATGGTGGCTGAGGCCACTACCTACGATCAGCACACCCTCGTCGGGCCACGACGCGCGCGTGCTGCACGACTTGACTTGCTCCGGCCACTCCAGAGAAATGGACGACTTGGCCAGTAAACATTCCGACCGTCACCCCTTTTTATGTTTTCTCCTCGGCCGGCCGTGCTTTGGTACCTTTCGGGGAATTGTTTTGCGGAGCCGCACAGAGAGCGCCGTAGCAAACTTTCTCATCCTTGTAGTTGGCCAGGGCCTGCAGCAAATCCGGCAGAAGATGCTGTTTGAGTTCGTCCGGGACAGGCTCCGGACCGTCCAGCGACTTCAGTGCCAGCTGGACCAACTCGATCGCGCGATCTCTGTTGCCACTCTCATGATAGTACCGAGCGACCGCCGGATAAGACCGGAACTTAGGGCCGTCGCCTTGCGGGGGATTCAATGCCAGGATGTGTTCGGACAGGCCTTTGCCCATCGCGAAACGCTCAGCAGACGGAAAGTGCGAATGGTCATGCGCCGGACCGAAGAGTTGATCTAGCGCTGCAAGCATCCAATGCTCGGAGTTTCTGTCGATCGCGTCGCGGACCAATTGGCTCATGGCGGGCAAGCCTTTCCGCATGTCGTGCATTCTGTGAAGCACCAGATGCACATGAGCCAGGCGGAAATTGATGTCGTCCGGCATCAAGGCGATGCCCTCTTCGATCGCCGAGAGTGCCGTCTTCCAATCCAGTTTCCCCACCGCCGCCCAAAATCTCTCATTGATCGGCTTCTTCAACGCTTGTTCGCGCGCTGTGGATTCGATTCTGGCGATCCGCTCCGTATCCGAGGCTCTCGCTTGATCGCTGGTACGCCAGCTGCCGTTAAGCACTTTCGGCAAAACCTCATCGAGTTGCATCGTATCACCGACAAAGGCGATGTGGCCGTCTCGGTCGACCACGAACGAGGCCGGAATCCCGACAGAAAAGCTGGGTTCCCCCCAAAGCTTGTTCATTTCGCCTGTGTTGTAGTCGAACGCGATCCGATAGTTCAGATTCGAGCACTTTTCGGTCAACCACGCGTCCAACCTGGTTCGGGCCTCAACGGCCGTTGGAGCGTGTTCATCAGCCGCGACGCCGAGGACCTCAAGTCCGCTGTCCTTGTATTTCTCCTGCAGCTGCACCAGATGGGGCATCGCCGCCACACATGGTCCGCACCAAGTTGCCCAAAATTCGACGATGTACACTTTGCCGGGCTGGAAGTTCGTTAAGGGCTCGCCACGCAGCCAGTCCTCCACTTTGACCGAAGGAGCCGGGGACCCCATCTGCAATACCATCCTGCTCTCCAAAGCTATGGCCAAAGGTTGCGCGACTTTATGCGCGAGCTTGTTTCCCTGAGACGGGGCAACCGGGCGGTTGGTCTTGCGCGTCTCCATGTTGTCAGGCCTCTGTCAGTGTTTGCCTAATCTCAATTAGCAAAGGCCGTGCCAGCGCCCTCGGCGCGCAGTAAGCCCATGATGCGCTTTGAAAAACCTCCAAGTGCCCAAGATGGCCGGTTGTATTGAACCCGACATGTTTTCTGCCGCTGTCAGGTTTTGGACACGAGGCGGATCCGGCCGCCGCCATCAGTGGACACCTGTCTGCGGCTCAATCTTGACATAGCGTCCGATCGACCCAGATATGCGATTATCTCATCCATGAGATGATCGCGTTCGCCGTAGGTTTCGGCAATCCAACGCAGCTGTGGCGCGATGGCCCTCTGTTGCGCCGGCGTTAAATCGCCATCACCAAAGACGTATCCCCAGCGGCCAATCGCGTGTATGTCGCAGCCAATATCGACAACTGCTTGCACCAACGCCGGGATGTCCTTTTCCTTCATCGTCTTCATGTCAACTTCTCGTCCAATGGGGCTTCCGCTGTTCGATGCCCATTTCAAATACCTCTAGGGCGGCGAGAGCACCGTTACGCCTTCATGTCCCGTGGCACGAACTTCTGACCCTGACGTGCGATTTCCCATGGCTAGTCTGATCGTGACTTGGAGCTTCAACAATCGTGCCAACTGCGCCCATAGAGCGTCAGCACAAATTATCCGCAAAGCTTTCAATGGTTAAATTGCGTACAGCAGGAAACATCCGCTCTAACGCGGGTCGTGTCGCGAACTTGACAAACCCGATAGCAGTTGTTGGTTTTCGACGCCATCCGAGGCTGTCGGTTATGATTCCTTCGCGATGTCATTCCCGACGTTCTAGCCCGCGGCTTTAGAACCCGCTGAGGGCGAGGTGCCGCTAAGCATGGCAATTTGCAGCAGGTAAGCGGCGAGCGTGGGCCGTTGGAGGCGCAGTTGCGTTCGGGGCGCGTCGGATCCGGTCGAGCGCAGTAATCTCCGCGACGGTTGGCGTGGGCGCTGTTGCCGGCTCGCTTGCCGCGGAGCCTTAGTCGCGGCGAGATAGTTCTGCACCAGCGCCACCCAGTGCCGTAAGATGAGATACTTTGGACTAACCCGCTCCGCGATTGTGGAGCGGCAAAGAGGGAGTGTGCCGCCGGCGTAGTGGTGGTGTTGATCGCGTCGTCTGTCGTGCTGATCATGTGTCCACAACAAGCTCCGACTGCGTCAGCATGGAGTGGTGCCACAAAAACAAGTGTAATCATTCATTGAAGTTACTCTTTTGCGGCATAAGATCGCCAGACTGGCGACAGCACCGTTGTCATGCTTGCGGGGATGAGGACTGTGGGCTGGCACGAAAAGCACTCCGCATGGGGAGCTGGTCAGAAAACGAATTCGCTTTAGGACGTCTCTGTTTATCCAGAGCATGTTTGCAAATTTTCAATGAAGTCACGCAAAAAGAGTTTTTGCAGACAAGCAGACAATAAGAATCAAAAGTGATGGCGAGATAAGCAATGAAGGCATTTGAGTTCGACCATCGCCTTATCGATTCCTACGCCCGCTTCTCGCGGTCATTCAGCACCATTCGATCTGCGGACCTGAAATCCGAACTCGATCGCCAGTACGATGCCGGACGGTTCTGGCCCGATGCCCTGCTCTCGCTCAATCCTAGGTATCTTCAGGGCCCGGCCGTCGATGATCTGGTCGCCTCGGGTGATCTCGACGACGCGACCGGCAAAATATTCCGTTTGGGGCAGTCGCCCTTGCGTTTTCATCGCCACCAAGCGCAGTCCCTCGCAAAGGCCCGGGCCGGGCAGAGCTATGTCGTCACAACTGGAACCGGCTCGGGCAAATCGCTGTGCTTCTTCGTGCCGGTGGTCGACGCGATCGTCCGCGCGAGAAGGGCCGGGAAGCAACGCAGGACCAGCGCGATCATCGTTTATCCGATGAACGCGCTGGCCAATAGCCAGCTGAAAGAGATCGAGAGGTTCATCGCCCAGTCCGGTCTTCCAAGCGAACTGAAGCCAGTCGTGCGGCGCTACACCGGTCAGGAAAATCAGGAACAGAGGCAACAGATTGCGGACAATCCGCCCGACATTCTACTGACCAATTTTATGATGGCGGAGCTTCTGCTGACGCGGCAGGACGCACTCGACACCAAGGTCATAGAGAACGCAAACGGTCTGAATTTCATCGTTCTCGACGAGCTGCACACATATCGCGGCCGCCAAGGCGCCGATGTGGCGATTCTCGTCCGCCGCCTTCGCAACCGCTGCGCACCGGATAATGCGCCAATCTGCATCGGAACATCAGCCACCATGGCAAGCGAGGGATCCGATATCAACCGCGCGCAGGCCGTGGCACATGTCGCATCGCGCCTTTTCGGAACCTCCATTGGGCCGGAATCCGTCATTGATGAATCCCTTCAACGCGCGACGGACGATCTGGTGAAACTCGACGACGTGCGGCCGAAGCTTGCACAGGTCCTGACAACTGCGCTTCCCGATGTGCTCACGGATGAGGTCCTGCAAAGACACCCGCTGGCGGTATGGACCGAACTCGCGATCGGACTGGAAGACGCGCATGAACTCAAGCGCAAAAAGCCCATCCCGTTTGAAGAGGCCGTTTCACTCCTGTCAAAGGACAGCGGCATAGCTTTAGAAGCCTGTCGAAGTGGCCTCGAGACATTTCTGACCCGCATCAGCCTCCCGGAAACGGAGCGGGGCGGCTCATCCACCGGCGCATTTCTCGCGTTCAAGCTGCATCAGTTTTTTGCCGGCGCGGGAGAGGTTTTCACCACGCTGACTGAGCGACCCAGGAACGTCTTGTTCGAAGGCCAGCTTGAAGACCCCAGTGCCCCTGGCCACCGACTCTATCCCACTCGGTTCTGCCGGGACTGCGGCCATGAGTTCCACGTTGTCGCAAAGTCAGAGGACATCGACGGCATTCGCTTCCTGCCGAGGAACATCGACGACACGCCACTCGAAGAGGAGGAAGGGGACACCGCCGGCTACCTGACGCCTACGGGCGATGGCGATCCCGAATATGCCTTCACAGGTGAGATCGAAACATATCCCGAAGAGTGGCGTGAGGAGCGCAACGGCATCGAACGGCTCCGGGCTAACAGGAAGCGCCGATCACCGCAGATGGTCTCGATTGCCTCGGATGGGCGCTACAATTCATCGGGGAAGAGCTTCTGGTTCATACCGGGAAAATTTGGTTTCTGTCCGTGCTGTCTCGATCAGCCGCATCCCAGCATGCGGGAACGCAGTAAGCTCGCAGGCCTGTCCGGCGAAGGCCGCAGTTCAGCCACCACGCTTCTCGTCTCCACCGCCCTCGAATGGATGAACGGGCGCGATAGCGGCGTTGCCAAGGAGAAGCGTAAGCTCCTGGGCTTCACGGATAACCGACAGGACGCCGCACTTCAGGCGGGCCACTTCAACGACTTCTTGTTCGTCAGCCTCTTGCGCGGCGCGATCCTACGCGCCGTTTTGGATGCTGGCGAAGATGGCATGACCGAGGACGAATTCGGTCTGCGGGTGGTAAAGGCACTAGGATTCACCGCAGGCAACAAGGACGCGCGAATCCACTGGATGCTGGATTCCGAAGCAGGCGCTGTTGTCCGCGAGGACGCCCAACGCTCACTCGCCAAGGTTCTAGCCCATCGGTTCTGGACAGATCTGCGACGGGGTTGGCGCTACACAAACCCCAGCCTTTCGGTCCTCAAGCTCATCGACGTTGCTTTCGTTGGGCTTGATGACCTCGCGGAGGACACCGAACGCCTCGTGGCTATCCTGCCTGATCTCGGGACGGTCGACGCGGCGGCACGCAAAACGATGCTGAAGCTGCTTCTCGGTGCCATGCTCGAAGGCCTGGCCGTCGGAACCGAAGCGCTCGATCTGACCGTGCTCGATACCGTCGCTCAAAAGTCCCGAAATCTCCTGCGTACGCCTTGGGCCATTGACGCAAAAGAGTCACCGAGAAGTCGCACGACCCTGTTTCTGCAAGCTCCAGGCAAGGACCGAGTGGGACTACGGGAGGAGCAGACCATAATCCGCGCCGGACACAATTCCCGTATCGGTCGCCTTATCAATCGCAGAAGCGCCATAGGGACCAAGCTTGGAAAGGCGGACTACCTGACGGTGATGACTGGCCTGATGGAGCTCTTGGCCCGTGAGGGGCTGGTGTCACGCGTCGACATTGAGGCGGACCTGCAGGGTTGGCGTCTGTCACCTTCAGCGGTTCGTGTTATTCCGGGCGAGGCTATTCGAACAGGGGACGCGCAGGGGAACCGCTACTTCCATGATCTCTACAATGCGATCGCCGCCAACCTGAAAGCGGGCCATAGCAGTTATTGGGGCCTCGAAGGGCGTGAGCATACGGCGCAGGTGTCCCAGAAACAGCGTGAATGGCGGGAGTGGCGCTTTCGCTTTGAAAAGGATGATAAGGAGAACCTTGCGGAGAATGCCGCTGACCTTAGGGCGGCAGGAGAGTCGGAGCAGTTTCTGCCCGCGTTGTTTTGTTCGCCGACAATGGAACTTGGCGTCGATATCTCGGCGTTGAATGCCGTCTATCTGCGAAATGTTCCGCCAACGCCTGCGAACTATGCCCAGCGCGCCGGCCGCGCCGGTCGCTCCGGGCAGGCCGCCGTTATCGTGACATATTGCGCCGCCCAATCACCGCACGACCAGTATTTTTTCGAACGGCGCAGTGAGATGGTAGCGGGCGTCGTTCGTCCCCCGGCGCTCGACATTACCAATGAAGAGCTCGTTCGCTCACATTTGCACGCCGTCTGGCTTGCCGAAGCGAAGGTCGCCCTGTCGCCAGACATTCCCGAGATCCTCGATCTGAAGCAGCCGGACTATCCACTGAAGCTGGAGATCTACGAAGTTATCACCAGGCCGGCGCTGGTGATAACGGCGCGTTCCCCAATGAAGCGCGTTCTGGACCAGATACTTGCTTCAACGGAGGGTCGGAAGCCGGTTTGGATGGGTGAGCCGGATGACTTTGTCTCCGATGTCGCCCAGCGCGCGCCCAGGGAGTTTGATCGCGCCTTCGATCGTTGGCGAGAACTCTACAACTCCGCTCGTACGCAACTGATGGAGGCCAATGCCCGGTCTGAAATTACAGGCCTTTCGGGCGCCGACCGTCGACGCATCAAAGCCGCCCAGATGCAGGCGAGCGACCAGATCACCATTCTCGAGCAGGGCAAGGCATCGAACGGCTCGGACTTCTATTCCTACCGCTATCTCGCGACTGAGGGCTTCCTGCCGGGATACAATTTCCCGCGTCTGCCGCTCTATGCCTTCATCCCTGGAGAGGGAAAAACTGGCTCGTTCCTGCAGCGCGCCCGCTTCCTGGCCATCTCCGAATTCGGACCCCGCAGCCTCATCTATCATGAAGGCCGCGCCTACAGGGTCATGAAGGCAAAGCTGCCGCCGGAAGTTCGTACGGGAGACGGGTCGGAACTCGCCACCAGGGACATCTTCATCTGTTCGAACTGCGGCGCCTGCCATGACGGCGAGGTTGAGCGCTGCCATGCCTGCAATTCCCCTATGGCAGGCGAGGTTCCCGTGCAGAGGACGCTCAGGATCGACAACGTCGAAGCGGCACCCGTCGAAAGGATCACAGCAAATGACGAAGAACGTGTCCGGCAGGGTTTTGATATTCAGACCGTCTTTTCCTGGCCGATGCGAGACGGCCGCCCTCAGGTAACTGAGGGCGAGTTCCGCTGCGATGACGCCTCGATTCTTACCCTGCAATATGCCAACAGCGCCGAGATCAGCCGGATCAACAAAGGACTGAAGCGGCGAGCCAATCAGACCATCTTCGGTTTCTATATCGACCCGCGCAGCGGGTACTGGACCAAGTCTGAAGACGAAGATGCGGATATCGACGTGCCGCCGGATGTCGTGAAGCCGGTTCGGATCGTCCCCATCGTTCGCGACCGGAAGAATGCACTCCTCCTCCGATTTAGTGAGCCCTCAGCCTATGCAGTTGTGACAATCGCAACGGTTCAGCATGCGCTGATGCGGGGCATTGAGGTGGTATTCCAACTGGAAGAAGGCGAGATCCTCGGCGAGCCTCTGCCCGCCCGCGATAACCGTCGCGCCATTCTCGCCTACGAAGCCACGGAGGGCGGAGCCGGGGTGCTGAGCCGTCTAGTCGCGGAACCGCAAGCCCTTGGCAAGGTTGCCCGAGAGGCGCTTACCCTCATGCATTTCGAGAAGGTCGATGAAGCGATCGCCGCGGGCGATGCCGATCTGCTTGTCAGTCGCGGTGGGGAAGCCTGCGTCCGCGGATGCTATCGCTGCCTGCTCTCCTATTTCAACCAGCCCGACCACGAACTCATCGATAGAACGAGCGACGAAGCCAAACAAATGCTGGTCGATCTCGCGCGGGGGCAGATCGTGCTGGCCGCTGCGTCGAGCATGCCAGCTGAAGGTGGGGGGTGGCAAAGCGCGTTTAACGAAGCAGGACTGCCGGCTCCCGACGCCTCTGCCGTCAGCTTTTCCGGTCAGGAGATGAGCTTCGCTTGGCGAAGTCATTTCGTTGCCGCTTGCATCGGTTCCCTGGCCGACGCAACGCGCGAGACAGCGGAGGCCAAGGGTTGGACGCTGTTCGAATTGCAAGGAACGGTCCCTGGGGGCGTCCCTGACGCAATGATCTCGATGCTGGGGGGATAATCCGATGACAGTCAATTTTGCCCCCGGAGATCTGGTCCGCGCCCGCGGACGTGAGTGGGTCGCGTTGCCGTCCCCACAAGACGGCATTCTGGCTCTCCGGCCCATATCGGGCAGCGAGAACGACATGGTGGTCCTCGACCCGGCGCTCGAAATCCAGCCGGTTGAATCCGCTCGTTTCGATCTGCCTGCCGACGCGTCCGCTACCGTTCAGGCGAAGGCAGCGCTGCTCGCTGACGCCCTGCGCCTGGCATTGCGTCGTGGGGCGGGGCCGTTCCGGTCAGCAGCGCAGCTCGCCTTTGAGCCGCGGACCTACCAGCTCGTTCCTTTGCTGATGGCCCTTCGCCTGCAGGTGCCCCGTCTTCTGATTGCTGATGATGTTGGGATCGGGAAAACGATTGAGGCTGGCCTTATCCTGCGTGAACTGATGGATCGGGGCGAGGTTGATGCTTTCTCCGTGCTCTGCCCTCCGCATCTCGTCGAGCAGTGGGTGGGCGAACTGAGGATGCGCTTTGGAATAGATGCTGTCGCCGTGACTTCGGGGAGTGCCGCGCGCCTTGAACGCGGCCTGCCTCTCGCGCAGACGCTCTTCCATGCCTACCCCTATACCGTTGTCAGCCTCGATTACATCAAGGCGGAAAAGCGCCGTGAGGGATTTGCCCGTGCATGCCCCGACTTTGTAATCGTCGACGAGGCGCATGCCTGCGTGGGCACTCACAAGGGCAAGCAGCAGCGGTTTGAGCTGCTGTCCGGGCTGGCTCGCAATCCGGAACGGCGGATAATCCTTCTCACCGCAACACCTCATTCCGGCGACGAAGAGGCGTTCGGCCGCCTTCTCTCGCTTATCGAACCATCCTTCGGCTCTATGAGCTTTGATGATGCCCGATATCGCGAGCGTCTCGCACGGCATTTCGTGCAACGCCAACGCATTGATCTTGTGTCGGGCGAATGGGACGAAAATCGCGCTTTCCCAAAGCACGAGACAACCGAGTTCCCATACCGGCTGTCGCAGGCTCCTCTCAATTTTCAGGAAGCGGTTCTTGACTACTGCTTCGGCGTCGTCGCTCGGGCAGGGTTTGGGCAACGCGACCGGCGTCTGGCCTTTTGGGGCACACTCGCCTTGATGCGCTGCGTAGGCTCCTCCCCCGCGGCAGCCTTGAGCGCTTTGCGGAATCGCATGTCCAATGAGAGCGAACGCCTTGAACCTCAAATCTACGACGAGGATTCCGATGACGATGACGCCGTGGATATCGAGCCCAGCATCGGCTTTGAGACTGATCCGGCGCTTCTGGCTCTGGTAGGGCAAGCAGAGGAGTTGGCCCATAAAGCCGACCCGAAGCTAATAGCACTTATCGATGCTCTGACGCCGCTGATCAAGAAGGGCGCAAACCCGGTAGTCTTCTGCCGCTACCTGGCTACGGCAGAACATGTTCGCGATGGCCTTCGCAAGGCATTTCCAAAGCTGGTCGTCGAAGCGGTGACCGGTGTACTTACCCCTGACGAACGCCGCGATCGCGTGGCCGACATGGCGCCTGCCGATGACGAAAAGAACAATCAGCGTATCCTTGTGGCGACAGACTGCTTGTCGGAAGGGATCAACCTTCAACAACTCTTCGACACGGTCATCCACTACGACCTGTCGTGGAACCCCACCCGACACCAGCAGCGCGAGGGCCGGGTCGATCGCTTCGGACAACCGGCCGAGCTCGTTCGGTCAATCATGATGTTCTCACCTGACAGCGCCATTGACGGAGCCGTGCTTGAGGTCATCATCAGGAAAGCTGAAGAGATCCGCAAGGCGACGGGCGTGACCGTGCCGTTGCCGGACGAGCGCGGCCCGGTCACCGATGCACTTATGGCATCAATGATGCTGCTTAGGGGCGGAAGCCGACAATTGGCCCTGGACCTGCGGCTTGACGATGGCACGAAGGCGATGGAGGCGCGTTGGCGTGATGCCTCAGAAAGCGAGAAGAAATCCCGCGCGCGCTTTGCCCAGAACGTAATGAAGCCGCAGGAGGTAGCCCCCGAATGGGAGAAAGTCCGAACCCTGCTCGGATCACCTCAAGATGCGAAAATATTCATCGAAAGAGCGATGTCTCGCTTCGGCGTCCCGCTTGAACCCAGAAAATCGGTTCTCATTGCCCATGTCCATGCGCTGGAAGCAGGCCTCAGGGAACGATTGAACCAACGGAACCTGACCGGCTCGGTTCGCCTCGCGACGGTCGAACCGGCGCCATCGGGAACGGCGCTGCTGACCAGGACGCATCCCCTGACGGCGACCCTTGCGGAGGCGCTGGTGGAAGCCTCACTCGATCCAGAGGCGCTGTCAGGTCTAGGGATTGGCCGGGTTGGCGCCTGGCCGACGACAGCAGTCCAGCAGTTGAGCCGACTGGCTCTCCTTCGGATCCGGTACAAGCTGACAGTCCACGCCCGAAAGGAACACCTGCTTCTCGCCGAGGAAGCCGCCCTCATAGCAATGCAGGGGGGAAAGATCGTGGAGAGCGGCGAGGCAGCTCGCGCGCTCTTGAACACACCTGCCGCCGCTGACCTGGCAACATCGGCCCGAGACAGATTCATTACCAAGGCAAAGGAAGATCTGCCCGCCCTTGTTGCAGGCCCATTGGCCACATTCGTCCGATCTCGCGCAGAAGAGCTCATGCTGGATCATGCTCGTCTGCGGGCAGCGGCCGGATCCGTCTCGCGCGTCACTGTTGAGGCGGTCTTACCGCCCGACGTGATCGGCCTGTTCGTTCTGATGCCGAGCGAGGCCTGATCCATGGCCCGCAAACCCGTCATCGATATGTCGGCCTGGCCGTCGCTCAGCCTCGAAGGCAATCTTATCGCGCCCGCCATGGTCGCCACCATCGACCGCCGTGAGTCCGCAGAGCAAAAGGAAGCCGATTACCGCATCCGCAAGGGCCTGACGCTTCGGGAGGAGATCTCGACAGCCTTTCGCGTCGGGCAGTCCCATTTCGACGCCTTCGCAAAGAACGAGCATCCATCGGCCGAAGCGACCCGACGTTTCATCCGCGCGTTCCTGCAGGAGACGTTCGGATTTGACGATCTCGCGGCAGCGGATGGCGCTCTTTCGTTCATCGCTGGCGAACGGGTGCCGATCGTGGTCGTGCCCCCCTCCGACGAAAAACTCGACCGGCGTAGCCCGACGCTCTCGGTCGATCGGTCTCGCTCCCCGGCCTTCGCCCTTCAGGATTACCTGAACGAGCATGAGGAAACGCTCTGGGGCCTCGTGACTAACGGCACGCTGATCCGCCTGGTGCGCGACAACGCTTCGCTGACCCGCCCGGCCTATATCGAGGCCGACCTCGCCCAGATATTCACCAACGAGGATGCAGCATCCTTCGCCGTTCTCTGGCTGCTGATCCATCGCAGCAGGTTTGGCGTCATAGGCGCCCCGGTCACAGACTGCGCATTGGAACGCTGGCGGGACGCCGGGTCGCGGGAAGGCGAAGTCGCCCGTGATCGTCTCGCCGTTCAGGTTCAGATTGCGCTCAAAGTGCTCGGCTCGGGCTTCCTCGAGGCCAACCCCGACCTCGCAGCCAAACTGAAATCCGGTGAGGTCAATCTGACTGACTGGTTCAATGAGCTTCTGCGCCTCGTCTACCGCCTGATCTTCCTGATGGTGGCGGAGGATCGGAACCTCCTCCACCCAGAGAAGGCTGCAGCGCCAGCGCGCAAGCTCTATGCCGAAGGTTACAGCCTCGGCGCCCTTCGCGCTCAATGCTACCGCGCCGCCTCCTGGGACAAGCACCACGACCGTTACGAAGGCATCAAAATCGTTTTCCACGCCCTTGCTCATGGACAGGACGCACTCGCGCTTCCGGCGCTCGGAGGTCTTTTTTCCGAGGACAAGCTACCGCATCTCGAAACCGCCCGCTTGCGCAACCGCGCCTTCATGGAGGCGCTCTATCGCCTCTCCTGGCTCACCGATAAAACCGGTATGGTCCCGGTCAACTGGCGCGCGATGGAGACAGAGGAACTGGGCTCGGTCTATGAATCCCTGCTCGAACTCCAGCCTCAATTGGGCGACGACGGCAAATCTTTCGGCTTCGCTACCGAGGCCGCCGAGCAGAAAGGCAACCAGCGCAAGACCACAGGCTCGTACTACACCCCGGACAGCTTGGTTCAGGCGCTGCTCGACACTGCGCTTGACCCCGTACTGGACAGAACGGAGGCGGAGGCGGACGACCCCGCCAAAGCGCTCCTGAAACTCTCGATCATTGACCCTGCTTGCGGTTCAGGCCACTTCCTGCTGGCCGCCGCCCGCCGCATTGCCACACGCGTCGCTCGCATCCGGGCCGATGGCACGCCGGCGCTGTCCGACTTCCGTCATGCGCTGCGCGATGTCGCGCGGTCCTGTTTGCATGGGGTGGACCGCAACCCGATGGCGGTGGAACTGACGAAAGTCGCGCTGTGGATCGAGACCGTAGACCCGGGACTTCCCCTCGGCTTCTTCGACGCGCAGATCCGCTGCGGTGATGCGCTGCTGGGCGTCTTCGACATCAAGGTGCTGGAGGACGGCATTCCCGACGCCGCCTATAAGCCGCTGACTGGCGACGATAAGGACACCGTGAAATACTACGCCCGCGCCAACAAGGACGCGAAAGGCGGTCAGGGACGGCTGGATTTCACCGGAGGTCGATCTCGCCTGCCTGCCATCCGGCCGATCGCCACCGAATACACCGGCTTTCGTGCGCTGAGTGAAGATACACTCGAAGACATCATAACCAAGGATCGCCGCTTCCGTACGATCCGTGAAGGAGAAGCGTTCCACAAGGCCGAAATGGCCTGTGATCTGTATATTGCAGCATTCCTTCTGCCGAAGATCGGCGGCGCCCCGACTTCGCGAGGTACGCGGTTGGTTCCAACCACATCTGATGTCTGGCAGGCATTGGATGACGGGCAGGTATGGGGGCCGATCATCGGGCAGGCGACCATTGCGCGCCGGGCTCGCGCGTTCCACTGGTCACTGGAGTTCCCGGATCTCATGCAGCACGGTGGCTTCGACGTGGTGCTGGGCAACCCACCGTGGGAACGAATCAAGCTGCAGGAGCAGGAGTTTTTTGCCGCGCGCTCGCCCGAGATCGCAGGTGCGTCAAACAAAGCCGCGCGTGAACGGCTGATCAAGGCGCTGGAGAACGCCGCAAAGGGTAGCCCTGAGCGAGCCCTCTTCGATACGTTCATCGCAGCTAAGCGTGAAGCTGAGGCAACAAGTGAATTCGTCCGCCTTGTCCGAGACGAGGGTGGGCGCTTTACCCTTACAGGTCGTGGCGATGTAAACACCTATGCGCTCTTTGCTGAGCTGTTCGCCAATCTCTCGCGCGATCATGCCGGCATGATTGTTCCAACGGGCATCGCAACCGACGCCACCACTGCCCCGTTCTTCGCCGCGATGGTTGAGCAGAAACGTCTGGCGAAGCTCGTGGATTTCGAGAACCGTGACGCAATTTTCGCCGCAGTCCATCGAAGCTTCAAATTTTGCATTCTGACGCTCGGTCGTTATGAACCTAAGGCGCACTTTGCCTTCTTCCTAACCGACCCGGCTCAAATCGCGGAGCCCGAGCGCAACTTCACACTTACCCCAGATGCAATTGCCCGACTGAATCCTAACACCCTTACCGCGTCGGTGTTCCGCAGCCGAGCGGATGCTTCGCTAACCGCGAAGATCTATGAAATCGCGCCGGTGCTGATCGACGAACGCCCAGGAGTCGTTGTCAATCCATGGAAACTGGATTTCCATTCGCGCATATGGCACATGTCCGAAGATGCACAGTGGTTCCGCACCTCCGAGCAGCTTGCCGCAAACGGCCTTGTGCGCGCGGGCGATAAATGGGGGCAACCCGCTCCGAGCCTTGCACGAGACGCGCTGGCGGTAGCAGAGCACGAAGCAGGTAGTCTGCCACTGACCAACGAGGGCCTTCGCGCCACCCACTATGTGCCTCTCTATGAAGCGAAATTTATTTGGCACTTCGATCATCGGGCTTCCTCATATCACTCGCGAGGAGGCGAACGCGGCAATCGCGTCCTTCCTCCTACAAGCGAGACTGAGCATCAAGACGCGAACTTCGAAGCAGAACCATTCTACTGGGTCCCTGCTGATGAGGTCGACTCAAGGCTTGCTGATCGCACGCATGGCAATGGTTTTCTTTTTGGTTGGCGGGACGTAACGACTGCAATTGCTGAAAGAACGATGGTGCCGTGTGTCATTCCTATATGTGGCACAGGTGACACTTTCCTTTTGGCTTTTTCTGAGCATCCGCCGCAGCTACTCGCCTGCATGTATGCGAACTGGGCATCCTTAGTATTTGACTACGTAACACGCCAGAAGATCGCCTACGTGCACCTCAAGTTTAACATTGTGAAGCAATTGCCGACCATCGTGCCAACTTTCTATACAGATCGCCACCTCGCCTTCATCGTCCCAAAAGTCCTGGAACTCACCTACACATCCCACTCGCTGGCCCCATTCGCCCGCGATCTGGGCCACGATGGCCCGCCATTCGCTTGGGACGAGGACCACCGCGCCCATCTCCGCGCTGATCTCGACGCCTTCTATTCCCGCGCATACGGCCTGACCCGCGACGATCTGCGCTATATCCTCGACCCTTCCGACGTGAAGGGGCCCGACTACCCCTCCGAAACCTTCCGCGTGCTCAAGGAAAAGGAAATCCGCCAACACGGGTTTTATCGTACGCAACGACTTGTCCTAGCCGCCTGGGATCGGATGGAGGCGGACGGGACATTCAGAGAGTTGGGACTCGCAGATGTGCGGATGGCGGACGATGTCCCGATTTTGATACAGCTGCCGCCGCTCGATAGTTTGCGAAACGCTGCATGGTCTTGGCCCCCAAGCGTCCAACCGCGAGATCGCCTCCGCTACGCAGCTCAGTACGCGCTCTGGCTGATGAACGATGCGGACGATGGTGGGCGGGCGCGGTTCCTTGTCGCCACGCTCGCGGAACCAGGATTGCTCACTCCCTTGCTGACCGGCACCGAACGGACTCACTGGATCAGGCTCGTCGGCCCGGAGGCGCTGCCCGCACAAGGGGTGGTCCGGCTGCGCCCTGCCATTAATGAAGCGTGGCGATCGATGTTCGAGGCGCTGCTCACCGCAGGCCAATTGGAGGAGCGCGCCGACGGAGCGTGGACGCGGGGGCAGCATTTCAGCCTTTCCGGATTGCAGGCACAGTCTGCCGACGCCCAACGTGCCGTCTTCGCGATCCGCGCCATCCGGGGCATCGATATTGGCACCCTTACGGCAGCCGTTGCGCAGGAGGACAACGTCGTTTGGGTGAGGTTCGGACATGCCGGCTGATCTGTTCGCTCCGGTGATGCGCCTACCGGTAGCGCCGGTAGGGCGCGCCGGTCCTCGACTTTGGGTCCGTCGCCTGGCCATCTTCAGCGATCCGAACACCGTCATTCGCGATGTGCTGTTGAAACCCGGCCTAAACATTGTCTGGACGCCGGATATGTCGAGCAGCGGAAGCCGGGCCTTGGCTCATGGCAGCGGCAAGACGACCTTCTGCCATATGCTTCGCGCTTGCCTTGGCGAACTCGGCTATGCAACGGACACTCAGCGATCACGGATATTCGCGCGACTTCCAGGCGGCTTGATTGCGGCCGAAATTCTGATCGATGGCGTGTGCTGGGTCGCTGTTCGCCCTTTGGGGCTACCGGGCGGTGAGTTTGTGGCGCAAGCCGCGTCTATCGAAGATGCCATCGCGCGGGGTCGTCGCGATGGCGATCAAGCCTTCATCGACCCCTTGATGATTGATACGTTTTTCCCAATGATCGCGAGAGCGACGCCCCCGGAAGTCAGCCGCGAACAGGTCTGGGATGTCCTTCGGGCCTGGTTGACGCGCGATCAGGAGTGCCGCCTTGCCGACATTTTAGCATGGCGGTCACCGCAAACGCAGTCTCGTTCCCGCGCGCAGGTGCTGGGCGAGACAGCCAAGCTGACAATGGTGCGCCTTGCTTTGCGTGCGCTTGACGCAAAAGAACAGACAGCTGCCCTCCGCGAGCGGGGACTTGTGACCGCCGCGGAAGATGAGCGCCGCCGCCAAGCTTACCAGCAACAGCGATATCTTGATGGGCTGAAGGTCGTAAGGACAGCATTGAGTGCCGGCGAGGAGGTCGGCTTCGAGGACACCATAGATTGGAAGGGACTAGTTTCGCTGGCGGAGGCGGCGCTGGCCCAGGCGATGCGTGCCGATTTGCCAAAACCACCCGATGTCGGCTCGATATTCGCTCGATTAAACGCGCTCAACGAGGAACGCCGGGCGCTGGACGCAAGCCATCAACGGTCTGTGAAGGAGGCGGACGCTAAGCGGGGAGAAGCAGAGCGTTATCGCGCAGAAGCGAACTTAGGCGAGATCGACATCACCCAAGGAAGGGTGCGAGTCTGCTCAATCTGCAGGGTCAGCGTGGACGAGACTCTGGCCAAGGGCTGCAGCATTTCGCTTGAACGGTGCGATCTGGCTGCGCTCAAGGCGACTATTGCTGACAAGCTCGTGAAGGCAGCACAGTTAGCCGGGGAAGCGGATAACGCCGCGCACGAAGCAAAGAAGTTGGAGGCACTAATCAATCAGCTCGGTCCTCGCCAGCAAGCACTCGAGGCGGAGGCCAAGAGCGCTGATGTTGTCAGTCGTGCAGCTCAAGCCGCAGCGAAAGACGCCCAGGATCGGATTTATCGGGCAAGGCGTATACTCGACGATGTGCGATCGCTTCGCGAAGCGGAAGCAGCCGCAAAACCCGCACCTTCAGCTACTGCCGCGCTAGATGCTGTTCGCGCGCAACTTGACGCGGGGCGTTCGCGAGCTCGCTCCGCGATTCGGACTCTGGAGGAGAGATACCAGGGGATCATGGCCGCTTGGCTCCCTGATGGAGTTGAGGGGACCGTCAAGCTCGATGGCCACGGACTGAAGGTCGACGCTCAATTCGCAGGACGAGGCGAGGTTTCTACGGCAGCTTTGGACTCCCTCAAGATTGTTGCCTTCGACCTCGCCGCCTTGCACATGGCCGTCGAGGAGAAGGCAGATCTGCCTGCGTTCCTTGTCCACGATAGCCCGCGAGAAGCTGACTTGGATGGGCAACTTTACGAACGCCTTTTCGGGCTACTGCATCAATGGGAGAAGAGCGTGGAGACGCCTTGCTTCCAATATATCGTGACTACTACGACAGCTCCGCCCCGGGAACTGCAGACCGACAGGCATGTCAGGCTTCAAATGAGTTCTACACCGGCAGAAATGCGCCTGTTTGGAAGGGATCTCTAATCATGCACAGTCAGGCTGCGATGGTTGAGGCACCCCAGTCCTTTATAGTGCGTGAGGAGTGTGAGAAGGCTGCCTCGCAGAACGGCTTCCGCCGTGTTCTGGGGCAAGAAGCGGGATGGGCAGCCTTTGGCTCGACGACAGCCGAGGGCAAGGTCCACCTTGCGGCAGCAGGGGAGCAAGGGCCCTGGTTTCTTGCACTGGACCACGCAGGCGTCATCGCCGAACTGGGCCTGCCAGCGACTGACATGCCAGGTCCTGGTCCTGGGCGTGTCCGCCTCGCGTTCGAAAGCCTTGGCGCACTCTATGGGACTCTGCGTCGCGTCTATGAACTCACTATAAGCTTACCGGATGCACCCCTACGGGAGTTTGAAGCAAAAGTAGCGGACCTACCTCGGACGACCGAAGTAGAACGACTGGTCGTGCAGAGGATCGGTCAGGACATCTTTCGCGCTCGGCTTATGGACTATTGGCAAGGGTATTGTCCCCTTACCGGAATTTCCGACCCGGCCCTGCTGCGCGCCTCACACATCATCCCGTGGGCGGCTTGCGAAAGCGATGCCGAGCGGCTCGACGTCCATAACGGACTGCTTCTCTCAGCGCTGTGGGACGCCGCATTCGATCGCGCGCTCGTCACTTTCGACGACGAGGGACGGCCGGAATTTGCTCCCAGCCTCAGCGAGCACGCGCTCGGCGAGTTGCGCTGGCGTTTCCCGATTTCCCTTACGGAGGAGCATCGTCGTCGGCTAGCACGTCATCGTATGCGAGCGCGGGCGTCACTCATCGCAGCGCGAGGCGCCTAAAGACGTCCTTGTTCAAGGAGGCCGGACATGGACCGATCCGGCGCAATAACATATTCCTCGCATCGAGGAGCTATAGCGGGATTTGGCAAGGTATTTGCTATCCTCGTCTGTTTCATTTTGTTCCAAGATGCACTGCGGGTTGCTTATGAAACGTGGCTGGCTGGCACCAAAACTTCATGCAAATGGGCAGAAAAATGGAGTGGGCCCCTCGGGCCGGACAGGATGGTTTTCGGTAATTGACCGGGCAGCCGGGCTTTCAGAGGATGAAGGCCCATGGCAAAGCACCGAACCCACAGCGTCGAATTCAAGCGGCAGGTTTCGCAGGAGTATTTCGGCGGCGAGACCCTACATGCTCTCTCGAAGCGCCACGACATCTCACGCAATCTGATCCGGATATGGGTCGAGAAGTTTCAGGCAGGCGCTCTCGATGAGGATGCGGCAGCGGCCGATCTTCTCCAGGCTTATGAGGCGCGCATTGCCGCGCTCGAACGGTTAGTCGGCAAGCAGGCTCTGGAACTGGAGTTTCTAAAGGGGGCTCTGCATGCAGGACCGCGGCAGAGAAACAGGCCTACATCCGCGATCACCGGTCCCGAGGTCTCTCCGTCGCCGAAGGATGCCGGCTGATGGGGATCGCGCGTTCGACCTACTACGACCGCCTGGAGAAGACGTCCGACGACACCGCGATCGTCGAAGCGATCGCAGCCATCTGCGACGAGTTCGAGCACTATGGCTGGCGCCGTGTCCGTGCCGCTCTTCGGCACAAGAGCATGATCGTCAATCACAAGAAGATCCGCCGCCTGATGCGCGAGCATGACCTTCAGCCCAGAATGCGCCGCCGATTCACGGTGACCACGGACAGCGATCACAATCAGCCGATCTTCCCGAACCTCGCCCAGGACATCATCCCCGACGGGCCCAACCAACTCTGGGTGGCCGATATCACATACGTCACCGTCGTCGGCGGTTTTGCCTATGTTGCCGTCGTCCTGGATGCCTGGTCGCGGCGGGTTGTCGGATACGCCATCAGCCGCTCGATCGACGCGCGGCTGACGCTGGCGGCTTTGACCGCCGCAGTCGAAGGACGCAAACCGCCACCCGGCTGCGTGCATCATTCCGATCGCGGATCACAATATGCCGCGACAGCCTATCGCGATCACATTGCCGCCCACGGCCTGGTCGGTTCCATGGGCCGGCGCGGCAATCCCTACGACAACGCAAAGGCGGAAAGCTTCATGAAGACGCTCAAAGTCGAGGCCGTCTATCCGATGGCCTTCGAGACGTTCGCCGATGTCATCGAACACCTTCCGCATTTCTTTGAGGAGGTCTACAACCGGCGACGGCTTCACTCAGCACTTGGCTATCTCAGTCCAATGCAATTCGAGGATCAACACACCCGGCAAACGGTCAAATCAGCAGCCTGACTCTGTCCGGCCCGAGGGGCCCACTCCAAAATGCTGGCTTTTTTGGCCGGCTTTTGGCCGTTCTGAGGTCGTGGCCGGGATGTGATCGGCTTTGCCGCCGAGCGGCTGATGGAAATGGAGGTGGGCGCGGCCACCGGTGCCGCCTATGGCACAGCGCCATCTGGCGGCCAAGGGTACCAAATAGGTGAGGGTGGTCACAGCGAAAGCCGTCAGCCAAAAGAGGCAACCACAATGCCACCGAGTGCCAGGCCCAGATAGCACCGGAGAGGCGAACATGACCCGGCGCCGGCTGAAATTGTCGGCGAGGGCCCCGGGGAACACGGTATGCGCTGCCTACACCCCATTGATTCCGCTTGTTTCTGAACATTGAGGTTTCTGCCAGAAGGTTTTCGGCAGGAGCTGGAGATTTGGCATGGCGGATGGCGAGGGATTTGTTGGGCGATGCGAAGTTGTCGAGCCTCGTCGTGGAAACCGACGATGGCCCAATGATCTGAAGGCGCGGATTGTCGCGGAGAGCCTTCACCCCGGTGTGCGGGTTGTTGATGTTGCGCGTCGTCATGATCTCATTGCGCATCAGCTTTCGGACTGGCGACGGCAGGCGCGTCAGGGTCTTTTGGCGCTGCCTGCGGAACTGATGCCGGTGCCTTGCGAGAATAGCGGTCCATTCGAGCCTGCCTTCGTGCCCCTGGCGATTACGACGGAGCCGAAGGAGGCTACCGATTCTTTGCCGGTTCCGGAGCCGGTCGAGATCACTTTGGGGATCATGACCGTGGAAATAGGCGCAGACCTCGTGGTGAGGGTTCCCGGCGATGTGCCGGTTGACCGGGTTGCGGCCTTGGTGCGTGCGATGCGCGGGACGGCATGATCGTCGCGGGCCAACGATTGCCGATCCTGATCGCGACGCGGCCGGTGGACTTCCGCTGTGGCCATCAGGCGCTGGCATTGATGGTGCAGACCGAGTTGAAGCTTGATCCGCATTCCGGGGTCACCGTGATCTTCCGGTCGAAGCGCGGGAATCGTGTAAAAATCCTGGTGTGGGATGGCACCGGAATGGTGCTGACCTACAAAATCCTGGAACAGGGCAGCTTTGCCTGGCCCAAAGTGCAGGATGGGACGATGCGGCTGTCGCGAGGGCAGTATGAAGCTTTGTTCGAAGGTCTCGACTGGCGACGCGTGGTAGCGCAGCGGGTAGCGCCGCCGGCTGCGGCAGGGTGACTCACCGGTTCGGTTTTGGCGTTGTTTTATTGGGCTTTTTTGCTTCGATTTGCTACGAAGGCGCATGTCTGCGCCCATTGATCTCAGCCAGTTCCGGGACCTGCCTTCAGAGGTGGTGAACGCCTTTGCGGCCGTACAGTTCGAGCTGTCGGTCGAGCGTGCGGCCCGTCAGCATGAGCAGGCGGTGGTGGCTGAAAAGGACGCCTTCATCACCGAGTTGAAGGAACTGATCGAGAAGCTGGAGAGCCAGGTTCAGGACTACCGCCGCACGAAGTTCGGGCCGAAATCGGAAAAGCTCGATCCGACGCAGATGGAACTGGCGCTGGAGGACCTGGAGACGGCAATTGCCGAAACACAGGCCCAGATCGCCTTCGTCGAGGAAAAGATCGCGGCCAGCACAGCCAATTGCGAAAAGACTGCTTCACGCGGGCAACGCAAGGCGCGTGCTCTGCCCCAGAGCCTGCCGCGCGTCGAACAGGTGATGGAGCCTGATAGCATTGCCTGCCCCTGTGGTTGCGGCAACATGGTCCGGATTGGCGAAGACCGGACGGAGCGGCTCGATCATATCCCGGCGCGCTATCAGGTGATCGTCGCGATCCGCCCGAAATACGCTTGCCCCAAGGGGCGCACGGGAGTGGTTCAGGCCAGGGCGCCGGCGCATTTGCTGGAAGGTAGCTGGCCGACCGAAGCCCTCTTGGCGCAGATCGCCGTGTCCAAGCATTCCGAACACATGCCGCTGAACCGGCAGGCCGCGGTCATGGCCCGACACGGAGTGCCGATCGACCGCACGGTCCTGGCCGACTGG
The DNA here is from genome assembly GCF_003998845.1 of Mesorhizobium sp. M4A.F.Ca.ET.022.05.2.1. NCBI lineage: Bacteria > Pseudomonadati > Pseudomonadota > Alphaproteobacteria > Hyphomicrobiales > Phyllobacteriaceae > Mesorhizobium > Mesorhizobium sp. M4A.F.Ca.ET.022.05.2.1. Next base: position 21,805 of record NZ_RZOJ01000021.1, read on the forward strand.
CTGGGTCGGACGGGCGCCGTGATCGCGCCGGTGGTAGACCACATGGCCGTGATCCTGAAACAGGGTAGCTCGCGACTATATGTCGACGAGACCACGGCTCCGGTGTTGGATCCCGGGCGCGGCAAGACGAAAACTGGCTATCTCTGGGCTATTCTGCGCGACGACCGCGGCTGGAACGGATCTGCGCCGCCGGGCGTGGTGTTCCATTATCGGCCTGGGCGTAAAGGTGAATATGCCGCAGAAATCCTCGACGGCTTCAACGGCACGATCCAGGTCGATGCCTATGGCGGCTACTCCCACCTCGCCACGCCAAAACGCACGGGCGGCGATCCGTTGAGGCTGGCCTTCTGCTGGGCGCATGGCCGCAGAAAACTGATCAAGTCCCAGCCGAAGAAGGGTTCGCCCATCGTCGACGAGGCGTTGTTGCGCATCGCCGCCTCTACAAGATCGAGGACAGCATCCGAGGTTGTGACCCCGATCATCGCCGGGCTGTCCGCCAGCACCTGTCCTGCCCCCTGGTGGACGAGTTCTTCACCTGGCTGACAGTTCAGGCCGCGCGCGTATCGCGCAAGTCCGACCTCGGCGAGGCCATGGCCTATATGCTGAAACGCCAGGTCGGCTTGCGGCTGTTCCTGGACGACGGCCGCGTCGACATCGACTCCAATCTCGTCGAAAACGCGATCAGAAGTCCGGCCATGAACCGCCGCAACGCTCTCTTTGCCGGCCATGATGAAGGCGGCCGTAATTGGGCCCGTTTCGCCAGCCTGATCGGCACATGCAAGATGAACCGCGTTGAACCATACGCCTACCTGCGCGATCTCTTCATCAGCCTCGCAAATGGCCACCTCGCCAAAGACATCGACGCCCTCATGCCCTGGGCCTATGCGCAACGGATCAGCCCATCACAATGAGCAGGTCCGGGATTCCCCAACGTGCTCATAGGACCATCTGCAAGCGCTCCACCTGACCGTTGCAACAAGAAAATCAATGGGGCGGAGACGCCGCATACGGAACACGGACAAAATGAAGGCGGCGAGGGTTCGATGAAGCCTGCACCAGCGCAACCATCAGATCGAAAGTCGAGACTGTCTGCATCAGCCAGCTGAGGCTGGAAACTTGGGTCGCGAGCCAGATCGAACGAAAGGTTGGATTCCCGCCAAACGTCGTTGGCACCAGATGGTACCGTCTCGCCGGTGTCAGCAGGGCTGGATACTACCGGCGCGATATCGTTCGCGATGGCGGGCAGGTCAATGCCGCCCCAGATTGACGGTGGCCGCTTGGCCGGCGCTCGTGGCCCAGTCCTCCGCTGCATGGGTTGAGTATGTCCCGACGCGCAGCCTCAAGTCTTCGGAATGTCGATGCCCCAAGCCTCCTTATCCAGATATTGAAAGGTCAGGCTCGATGACGGGGAAGGTGAAGGATTGACTGGTCGGGTTTGCGGGCCGAGCTTGTCGGCCGCTCAATCGAAAGCGTCATTTGAGGCACTTGCTCCCCCGCGTGCAACTGGAAGACACGCTCGTCGAGTTCCTTGTCTACTTCCGTGAGACGATGATTGAGGCGAAGGTAGTCCGTCCAGGTCGGCGTGCGGAATGTTTCTGTCCATTGCATGGGCTTCTGAAGGTTGCGCTGGAGCGTCCAATTCCGAGCACCGACGCGGCTGTGGACATGACGCCGCTGCCGCATGAGGTCGAGGAAGGCCTCGAGATTTCTCTCGGCTATCAGATATTCGACCTTGACCACGATCGGGCCGCTTCTCGGCTTCAAATTAAGAGCGACAGCTGGCGCGTCGAATTCCTCCAAGGGATCGGGCTCGGACTCGCGGCGCTCGCGAAGAGGAAACAGGACACCCGCTGCAGCGACGATCAGCAGAGCTCCGGCGGAGCCCTCCAGCGCCCAGGTCAGGGAATAGGTCTGGGAAACCGTGCCCCATACCCAACTGCCGGCTGCGATGCCGCCATCTATCAAGGCATAGTAGATCGAGATGGTGCGCCCCACGACCCATCGCGGGCTGGCCAGCTGCACACTCACGCCAACCCCGGACCAGGCGGTGACCCAGCCCGCGCCGCCCAGGGCAAGCGCAAGTGCCGCCACCGCAATCGAAGAGGTCAGTGCAAGGGAAAGGGAGCATGCCGCGCAGGCGACGCACGCGAGCCTCATCAACCGTTCCTGCGATAAGCTCCGTCTGAATGTGCCGTTGGCGAGGCCGGCGAAGACGGCGCCTGTGCCGAAGCCGGCCATGAGCGTGCCATAAGCGAGCGGTCCTCCCCCCAAATGATCGCGGACAACCAGCGGGAGCAGCGCGAGGATGGCAATGCTCGCCAGGCCAAAGAGGGTTCCGCGCGCGATCGCCGCCTTGATTTCCGATGACATCGCCGTGAAGCGCAGCCCGTCATAGATCGCCGTCCTCATTGACTCACGCGGGAGAGGTGAGGAGCGAACCTTCCACTTGCAGCGCCATATGGTGACTAGAGGGACTAGATAGGTGAGTGTGGTCACGGCGAAAGCCGTCATAAGCCCGAACGAGGCAACCACGATGCCGCCGAGCGCCGGACCCACGGTCCGCACGGTGTTGAAGCCGACGGAGAGCAAGGTGACGGCGGCGGGAACATCGCGTCGGTGCACCATATCGCCAACCGAGGCTTGCCAGGCGGGATCGTTGAGAGCGCCGCCGCTTGCGATCAAGAAGCTGAAGCCGAGGATCATCCACGGACTGACAATGCCCAGCGCCACGGACGCAGTGAGCATCCCAGAGGCTATCACCATAAGGCAGCGGCCGGCGAACATGACCCGGCGCCGACTGTAATTGTCGGCGAGAACCCCAGCGAAGACGGACAAGATGAAAGCCGGCAGGTTCGATGAAGCCTGCACCAGCGCCACCATCAGATCGGAAGTTGAGATTGTCGCCATCAGCCAGCTGATGGCGACAGTCTGCATCAACCAGCCGAGGCTGGAAACCTGCGTGGCGAGCCAGATCGACCGAAAGGTCGGATTCCCGAGCGGCGCAAATGTCGTTGGTGCAGCCAAATCTTCATTTGATCCAGCCACCCTACTCATTTTGCGAGCCTTTGCTTTCCGAATATTGGCAGGTGTCTCGCACGCAATCTCGACTGGATCGTGGCGGCTGGTAACTGAGAGATCATGCCAATCGCGAATTTCCTACGCGTCGACGCTCCCTGGAGCGGGACATCGAGCTCTTGCCGCCGACCAATGCCTGCACGGCGCCAGCAGGCGAGCCGGCCGATCGCAGCGGCACTGAGGAACGGTGCGGGATCCATCGGAACAGATTATCCCGGAGTTCTCGGGCGCAATGTTTCTTCGACGACCTCATTTGTTTCTAGGCCTTTGGCCAAAAAGGAAGTAGGACCCTTCACATCGGCGATAAGGAGCCAAAGGGCATCGTCGGTTGAGCGATCGTCGCGCTTCGCGTTGCAATCGGGAGAGAGCGATGACCAATTCGGAAAAATCCCCAAGCGGCATAGCCTACCCTGACGACCTCGCGTTGCTGAAGCGGGTCTATGATCGGATCTGCGAAGAAAGAGGACTCCGCGCAGGCTCTGCTGAAGCGGAACAGCTGGCCGCGTGAGCTATGGAATTTGGTATGGGCATTTTCGAAGAAGATGCTCTTTACACGAACCTGGCATAGGCAGCTAATCGTCGTGGGCCCAAAGAGGGGATGGGTGGGGAACATGGGAGGAAATGATCGATGGACTACGAACTTGGTGTTCGCAATCAAGATGACGATCAGCCTTACGAGCTTACCTGTTTCGCCAAAAAACATGGCCTGACGCTCCCGATTGCGGATGCCGTACTGTTCGCAAAAGGGCCCTCTCGAACGGCGTGTGACACCGCTGCTTTGGCTTTCCTCTGCGCCGTCGCCACATATGCCAGAAAACAATCGGCGCGCTAGTTTTCGTCGAGAAAATCCAGGTGGCGAAGCCCGGCGCAGTCCGGTTTCCCTGGCAGGTGTCTGATGCGGCCGGTCAGGCTGCCTTCACCCATTGTGTGGCCGGCGCCTCATGCCGTTCGGTACTAGGCCGGGGGCTGTCCTATACGTGCTTCCAAAGCCAATCCGGCGTCTCCTGTTCAAATTGATTAAGGCGCTGCCGACATAACGGTCGGTTTTGGCGCTCCGACATAAGCGCAAAAGCCGGCTGAACTCGCGTTTGGACGCCAAGCAGACCGTATCAACGATTCGGGAGCTCATCTCGCCAGCCGGCGAGAAGCATTAGATTCCGCCAAAGACGCAAAGATGGAACCTAACCAGAGTTTTGCGGCCGAGAGCCGCCCTTAAACAGACCGGGCCGGTTCATCTTGTTTCAACCACATAATCCAAGGTGCATAGTTTTGGGAGCCCGGATTCTCGCTTGTCGTTTCACCCGTCATGCTTCATCAAAGGGCACTTTGCTGAGCGATGCCTTTTCGCGAAACGCGCCATGTTCCTTCGTTGGAAACTCACTCACCGCGGTGTTCGATGCGCTGACTATGTCTTGGGGAGAGTGAGGACGTTTGCAGATCTTCGACAGGATCGACTTGCTGATTGACGCAGAAGATTTCGGGGCCGCGATCGAAGAGACGCGCGCCCTGCTGCTTCAGCTTGAACAAAGGTCTGACGCGCTCACACATGCGATCGACGACTTTCTGCTCGATCTGATGACGCTGGCTTTCATTGTTGAATGTTACGGACGCGGCTTTGAACTTTTGGCGCGAACGCTTGCCCGTAGAAGACTGGCAAAGGTCAGGCTTCTGTCGGGAGGGGTCGACTCCGTCAGGCAGAAACGACCCCAAAAGTCTGATGGCTAAAGCGGCGGTCGCCCCGCGCTGCGCACAGTGACGAAGGTAATGGTACCGCCAAAAAAACAGGGCCATCGGAAAACCGAGGCCCTTTAGGTGTGAAGGTCAAAACCTCCAGAGGAACAGCCGATACGATGGAATGGGAGGAGACCATCGCGTGCATCAGCCGCAGGCTTAATGGCTAAAAGTTGTGCAATGCGCAAACACATTTTGTGCAGTGCAGCTATGCAAGAACGGCAAGGCTCCCTCCTTCCCCCAAATTTGCGCCTGGAATGTTCGTGCTGTCCCCTGTGTGCGTGCCTGGTGCAATGCGGCGGTCACCTGAAAAGCGTGACCCCGGCAGGGAGGCTTTGCCTCGTGCGGCTCGCAAGATCTGGCTACATAGGCGCTCGTCCAGCTCTAACAAGAGGGTGAACCATCATCGCTCGATCGGCTGTGTCGATCTCGAATATGAGGGTCAGCGCTTGGGTATCGCTATAGCACTATCCTGATGCGGACCGGCGCGGATTACGAGATCGAGCTCCGCATGACCGTGACGCCGCTTTGGAGCCGTCTCCCGCGCCTCCATCCACGCTCTCGACGATTTCGAGGTGAGGGGAGCGCTTGCGGTCGTCAGCGCCGAGGTGGAGGCAGCGCTAGCGACCGACATCGATCGCGGCGACGAAGGCAAGGTCACTTGAACGTCGGGCGCCTCTGATCGGGCAGATGAGGGATCGCTCGCCCATCAATGCACTGCCGGCTTGGACAAGGGCAGCTCCCTGAGGATCTTGTAAATGATCTTGCGGAGCTGCCGCCAGATGGGGAGGTTTCGTTCGTCCACCCGCTCCTCAATGGCCGTCAGCGTCCAACCGACGCAGGCAATATCATCCACCGCCCTATAGGTATCAGACCGCTTGATGCAGGCGGCAATGCGCGGGCGAGCATCGCCACTGTTCTTCGGGATGCTGGCAACCAGGGTTTGCGCTTCCCGATAGGCGAGCGCGATACGCTGCCGATCCTCGGGACCGCTTTCCAGGATCATGCGGCAAGTCCACGCGAGGGTGTTCGATATTTCCTCGGATTCATCGCTCATTTCGGATCGGATTCCCATGAAAAGTCCCAAAGAGTGGAGGGCAGGGGGCGAGCTCGAACTGCCGGGCAAGGCCGCGCCCCATCGCGTTCTTTCCCATTGTCTCGATCAAAAGCTCCTCGTTCTACCAGTGGGCCGATTACCTGAACAACGCCGCTCCTGGCAAGGCAGCTGATCTCGGTTAGATGGGTCAAAGTGATTGGCAGATTATCGCTATGCAGTTTGCCGGATCACGTCATAAGGTCGACTTGCTTGAGGAAGCAGCCGGTGTTTCCCCCTTCGAGGGGATTCACCAGGATCTGGTTGGCAGCCATGGTCAAAACGCCTGTCCAATCCGCATCGAAGGCCCCTGAACTTCGGATCCGCATAGTAGCGGAGCTTGCTGCACGTCTCGTGGTATCGCGTTCTTCCGACATGATCTCGTCATCTCCTCTGAGAGGGACCGAAAACGGCGCCCCCGCACAGTTCATGCGCAAGCAAGATGCGCCCTCAGGCGGCGCCGTTGTCGCGATATCCACGTCGGCGCTTCAAGCGTTCAAGTCGCTTCGACGCGGAACCGGCATCGTCGCGGCTGTCGAATGTCTCCATCATCGATTGGCCATTCGTGCCGATCCGGCCCCAGTTGCGGATCACGGAGGCACCGCCAAACAGGGTAGGCTGGATCGCGAGCGTATAGAAGCGCCGCATGTTCTGCGCCGGATCGATGCGGCGAAGATGAACCGAGCCTGTCTCCTCTTTCTCCATGGCCGGATTCTCGCTTCCTTTGGAAGCGGCGTCCAACGACTTTCATGAATCGGTCCGTCGCCATGGATTCATCATCTTGATGGATCAGCGGCACCAGCGTCAGCGCTCACGCCCTTTCGCCATTCGCGGATGATGCGTTTCATGATCGCTTTGAGCATTTCGCGGTCTTCGCTGCGACAGCGAACACCTACGCGCCCCATTTCGAATGCCCAATCGAAAACCGGGGCTTAAACTCTTGCATTGATACCGGCGTCAGGCTCTCTCCAGACTATAGACAAGGGCTGCTCAAGTCGCCTGTGCTGCCGTCAACGCCGAAGCTCGCCGACAAGAGCCGGCTCCGTAGGTGCTGCGCTGGCCAGGACACTGCACTCGTCAGCGGCAATTTCGATATGATTGTCATTGTCGTGTTTTCGGCCAGGCCGATTGCTGATGGCGGCCGAGCGAACGGCGTGACAGCAAAAACGACGGTAGCCGTTGGCGAACGGTTCGCGTCGGTGCAGGGCTTGCACGGTGCATCATGTGAGGCTATATTTTGCCTCACATGGAATGGAGAGTGAAATGCTAGCGTTCGGAAATGTCGCCGACGTGTTGGGGCTGCCCGTTAAAGAGGTGGCGTCACGGTCGCCTTTCGGGCTGATCTCGCGGATCGAGAATGGACTTCCCATTGGGGCGCTCGAGCGCGTTGCGCATCTTCTGGCGCCTGGCGATGCTCAGTTCAAATACCGGCTGATCCCCAAGGCGACCTATGAGCGGCGCAAGATGGTACATCGCCTCTCCTCGGACGAGGGCACACGATTGGCCCGCGTGGCGCGCGTCTGGGGCCTTGCTGTCGATGTCTGGCAGAACGAAGAGGAAGCGCGCGATTTCTTGTTTCGGCCGCACCCGATGATTGAGGATAAGCGACCGATCGACGTCGTTATCCTGAGCGAGTTCGGCGCCGAAATGGTGGTCGATATCCTCGGAGGTCTGAAGTACGGCAGTGCTGCGTGACGGCGCAGACTCTCGATCGCACGCTATCGTCCTTTCGCATCGGCGATCCGGCCGGCACCCACCCGATCTTCGATGCGACCGGCTCGACAATCGCGCCAGGGCGATGGAACACGCCCGGAAGTCCTATCATCTACACCAGCGAGCACTATTCGACGGCCCTGTTGGAAAAGCTGGCGCATGGCAGCGGCCGACTGCCGCCTAACCAGCACTACATCGAAATCACAATCCCGCGCGGACTAAGCTACGAGGTCTTTTCCCAGCCGTCACTGCCCGGCTGGGACACGATGCCGGCGACGGTGAGCAAGGGATTTGGCGAAGCTTGGTGTTCAGAACGGCGCAGCGTCATCCTGCTGGTGCCAAGTGTCGTGGCGCGTGTCGATTGCAATGTGCTGATCAATCCAGCGCATCCGGAGTTTTCAAGGATCCAAACAAGTCTGCACCAGCCCGTCTACTGGGACCGGCGGCTGTTTGGGGCGTAAGGGGGAGATTGGGTTCTCTGATCGCGGCTGGCGGGTGGAACCCTATCTTCTGGAGGTCCGCGCCAGCGATTACAGAGGGAGCGAGTGAGGCCGCGGTACAAGCGGCGGTCTGCTGAGCGGCCCGAGAGGGGCAGCTGCGGGTCGATAGTATCGGGCACGTCCTCGACCAACTTCTTGGTACAGCGGTAGACGACATAGGCCAGAGTGCCGATGATGAGCAGACAGAATGAACCGCCCCGGGTTTGCCGGAGGCCGTTTCGTTTGAGTTACGCCGCCATGGCTGGGTCTTCGAGCATAGCGTAGTAGCGTTCCTCGGCTTCGGCCGGCGGGATGTTGCCGATGGGCTGCAGTAGCCGGCGATTGTTGAACCAGTCGACCCATTCCAGCGTAGCGAACTCGACGGCCTCGAACGAGCGCCATGGTCCGCGTCGATGGATCACCTCGGCCTTGTAGAGACCGTTGATCGTTTCGGCGAAAGCATTGTCGTAGCTGTCGCCGACGCTGCCAACCGAGGGCTCGACGCCGGCCTCCGCCAAGCGCTCGGTGTATCGAATGCTGACGTATTGGCTGCCTCTATCGCTATGGTGCACGAGCCCACCGCGATGGATCGGCCGCCGATCGTGTAATGCCTGTTCCAGGGCATCGAGAACGAAGGCTGCATGCGCCGTCCGGCTCACCCGCCAGCCGACGATCCGACGGGCATAGGTGTCGATGACGAAAGCCACGTAGACGAAGCCGGTCCAGGTCGCGACATAAGTGAAGTCGGAGACCCACAGCATGTTCGGCGCCGGAGCATGGAACTGGCGGTTGACGTGGTCGAGAGGGCAAGGTGCAGCCTTGTCGCTCACCGTGGTGCGGATCGGCTTGCCGCGGATGATGCCCTCAAGACCCATCACCCGCATCAGCCGCGCCACCGTGCATCTGGCGACATCGAAGCCCTCGCGCTGTAGCTGCTGCCAGACCTTGCGAACGCCGTAGACGCGGAAATTCGCATCGAACACGCGTCGGACCTCGTCCTTCAAGGCGACGTCGGATTTCGCGCGAGCCGATAGCCTGGTGGGATCAGCCCGCTTCGCGACATGGTCGTGGTAGGTCGACGGGGCGATCGGCAGCACCTTGCAAATCGGCTCGACCCCATGCGCCTGGCGGTGATCGTCGATGAACGCGATCATGGCCTGAACCGGCGGTCGAGCTCCGCCTGGGCAAAATACGCGCTCGCCTTGCGCAGGATCTCATTGGCCTGTCGAAGCTCGCGGTTCTCGCGTTCCAGAGCCTTCAGTTTCGTCGCAACATCCGTGGGAACTCCGGCGCGCACGCCGCTGTCACGCTCGGCTTTCTTCACCCACTCATGCAGCGTCTGCGCCGTGCAGCCGATCTTGGCGGCGATCGATGAAACCGCCGCCCACCGCGACGTATGCTCGCCTTCGTGATCCAAAACCAGCCGAACCGCGCGGGTCCGGACCTCGGGAGAGAACTTGTTGGTCGTCTTGCTTGTCATGGCTCCACCTTCTCAGGAGTTGGAGCCTCCGATCAACCCGGGGCGGTTCAGAATATGGTTGCAGGCTGCATTTGGCTTCCCCTCCGACCAGTCGCATCAGGGCAGATTGAGAGCGGCGAAGCTTCCGCTAACGCGCACCTTTCTCCGATATTCCGGCAATGCATTCCTCCAGGCATTCGAGGCGGAACTTCGCATTGCGGAGTTCATATCCGGCTTCGAAACGTCGATGGCGCCCTTGTGGTGTGATCGCCATGAGGTCGTGCTCCAGGTCCGCAATGCGCGCACGCACCTGCCGAGCGTCGTCCTGACGCAATGCCTTGATCCATCCACGCCCGCGCATCAGTCTTCCTGCCAGCACCCACCCAAAAAGCCATGCGGGTTTATCCATCGAGACCCTAATTTCCGGCAAGCCGAAACGCTCGTAATTTAACTTTGGCTATTTTAGCGAAGACAAAGAGGTTCTCGGGAAAAGGGCGGCGGCGCTTGGGAGGACGAACGAAGTGATATCAGAAGGTCGTCCGTCCTATCGGCCATCTTCGGCTCTGGTGCCTGCGCAATCTGTTTGAGGAGCGCTGCAACGGCTTTGGGCATCCCGCGGACAAGCGAAGTAGCGCCGGTCAAGCGCAGTTGCGATGTAGGCATCGGGAGCGCGGTTGGTGTGTGGATAGTCAGCCCTGGCCTATTGTCCATTGAGCCAGCCGGCGCGCATTTTCGCAGCCATGGTGGCGGAGCATGTTGAATTGGCGCTGTTTGAGCAGTCACTCGGCAATATCGAAGGCCTGCATCGGCCGTTCTGTGATCGTGTGGCTGACGCTGCCGAAAAAACCGCCGGATCGGTTCTTTTCGATGTCCGTGTCGACGGCGATATCTGCGTTCAGCGCATGGCTGCGATTGGATATGGCGTCACCGGCACGGCAATAATCGTAATGGAGAAGAATGGACAACTTAGATGCGCATCGGTAAACGGCGACACCGCTCTTTTGGTGGCAGAGTTGGCTGCCTGGGATGCGTCTCCGCTGCGTGAGCAAGCGAAGATTGACCCCTGCGGAACGGCCATCATCCTGCTAGCGAAGCTTCGAAGCTCAGGTCACTTCGCCGTTCTCTAACCGGCTAAGCGCCGCTTCCTACCTTGCGGGCAAAGCAGCGGCGAGACAATGTTCGGCTGCAAGTGTGCCTGGCGACCAACTCGTCAATTTCACCGGCTATCGAAAACGTTCCAGGCAGATGGCGCGGCGGTGATGAGGCAGCAGGCGCGCGAACGGCCGCCAGCAGCAGCCACTCTCGGCAGTGAGACCCGGCTTCGTCCCCGTCCTCAAACTGCTCACGTTCAATGCGAGACGCGACTGGCTCCGGCGGGATCAATCCGAGCCACCCCGGCATCACCTTCGGCCCCCCCCCCGCGACCCGGGCTTGCTGCTCGCAGAGCGGAGCCGGTCTTCGGTGCGCGAGTAGTCGGGCTTCAAGACGGTGCCTTCGATCCATCCGGCACCGGCTCTTCCTCAGCCGTCGGCGGCTGTGGAAGCGACGCGTCCAACATGTTCGTATGCTTGGCGTCGGAACCTGCGTCACCGGTGGTGAGCACAGGCGGAGAACGAATATCTTCAAGGAAAATCGGCCGGGGCGTCGCCTCAGAGATCACATCGTCCGCCTTCGCTTCCGCAATATCGCTCGTGTTGGCGACCAGGTCGATGCCGCCCCAGATCGACTGTGGCCGCTTCACGAGCCCACGGTTCTGTTTGATCTCGACGACAAAGGGCCGCTGCTGCCTCATAGTGCTCTCGGCGGGTTTCAGGGGAGTTGCGAACGTCGTCTAGGCTGGACGCAGGCCTTCGTCCACCCGCTCCTACGCATTTTCCAACGGTTTTCGAAGACGTTGCTGTCGTCCAAGCCATGACTGAAGCGGCTCACCGCCGACGCGTGGGCCCATGCTCCCGATCTCTTGTCCTGCTGTCAGCATGACCGCCATGACGATCATATCGCCCACGCAGCCGCCTTTATTGGGCCCATCGCGAAGTCGCGAAATATGCAGAATGCAATGAAGATGGTCACCACCCTTGTCCATACTCCCATGTTCCCGAGTATGTCAGATGCGTCCAACGCATTTTTGGAATCGGTGACGGGCGACCGATTCATGCTGCTGATGGACCTAGAGCGTTCTCTAATTGCGAGCCCAGGGTCAACCGCTTTCTAGCCTTGCCGATATCCGGAACGTGCAGCGTGACCTTCACGCAGCTCCTCGCCGGTCAGCCTACGGTGCTGACGTATCCACAGACCTA
>NZ_RZOJ01000220.1:0-10075 GCF_003998845.1 Mesorhizobium sp. M4A.F.Ca.ET.022.05.2.1
CGCTGACGTAGAGGCCGCCATCGACGGGAATGTTCTGCCCTGTGAGATAGCCGGCATGGACCGAGCACAGGAAGGCGCAGATCTGGCCGAATTCCTCGGGCGTGCCGAGACGCTTGGCCGGCACGTCGGCGCTGATGCGGGCTTTTCGCGCCGCCGCTGCCGCCGGCTCCTCGGCCGTGCCGGCTTCATGCGGGCCGCGCAGCCGGTCGGTGTCGAGCTTGCCCGGCAGCAGGCTGTTGATGGTGACGTTGCGGTCGACCACCGTGCGCGCTACGCCGGCAAGGAACGAGGTCAGGCCGGCGCGCGCGCCCGACGAGAGGTCTAGCCCGGGGATGGGCACATAAACCGACAGCGAGGTGATGTTGACGATGCGGCCGAAGCCGCGCTTGGCCATGCCGTCGATCACCGCCTGGATCAGCTCGATCGGCGTCACCATGTTCTGGGTGACGCCTTCGAGGATCTTGTCACGGTCGAGCGTGCGGAAATCGCGCAGCGGCGGGCCGCCATTGTTGTTGACCAGGATGTCCGGATCGGGACAGGCCGCAAGCAGCGCCTTCTGCACCTCTGGCTTCGACACGTCGCCGGCGATCTCGATCACCTTGACCCCGAATTTTTCACGGATCTCGGCGGCGGTCCTTGCCAAGAGCTCCGCATTGCGGCCGTTGACGACGAGGTCGACGCCCGCCTCGGCCAGCGCAATGGCGCAACCGCGCCCTAGCCCCTTGCTGGACGCGCAGACAATGGCCTTCTTTCCGCGAATGCCGAGATCCATGACGGTCTTCTCCTTTTGTCGAGCGCGGCAAGCTAGCCCTTCGGCTGGACCAATCGCAACCGTCATACGGTTGTTGCATGAATCGTGGCACAGGCTCTGCGAAAGCAACGGTGACAAGCTATGTCCGGCCCAGAGCCCCGCACTTTCCGCTCGATGTTCATCTCCGACATCCACCTGGGGTCGAAGGCGGCCAAGGCCGACTTCCTGATCGATTTCCTCAGGCACCACGACGCCGATATCATCTATCTGGTCGGCGACATCGTCGACGGCTGGCGACTCAGGCGAAGCTGGCACTGGCCGCAGAGTCACAACGATGTCGTGCAGAAACTGCTGCGCAAGGCGCGCAAGGGCGCCAGCATCACCTACATTGCCGGCAACCACGACGAGTTCGCCCGCCAGTTCCAGGGCGTGCATTTCGGCGGCATCGTCGTCGCCGACCGTGCCATCCACGAGACCGCCGACGGCCGCCGCCTGCTGGTCATCCATGGCGACCAGTTCGACACGGTGGTGCACAATCAGCGCTGGCTCGCCTATCTCGGCGATTACGCCTATGACGCGGCGATGATGGTCAATAGGGTCGTTACAAAGCTGCGTCATCTGCTCGGCTTGCCTTACTGGTCGTTCTCGTCCTGGGCCAAGGTCAAGGTCAAGAAAGCGGTGAACTTCATTGGCTCGTTCCAGACGGTGCTGAGCGAGGAAGCGCGGCGCTCGCATGTCGACGGCGTCATCTGCGGCCACATCCACCACGCCGCGATCGAGAGCTATGGCGACGTGCAGTACATCAACACCGGCGATTGGGTGGAAAGCTGCACGGCGGTTGTCGAGCATTTCGACGGGCGCATGGAAATCCTGACCTGGGCGCATGTCCTGCCCGAGGCTCCGGCCGGCAAGGATGTGCTGGTTCCCGTCAACATCAAGGGCAGGGCCGTGCAGGCGGCGTGACGCCAAGCCCCTGCGGCCGCAAGCTCGCGCTAATCGATTAGTCCAGCCGGTTTCGCACGGTTTTTCTCCATGTTAAGGGATCGACATACGTCGCGAGCGGTCGACCGTGGCGTGATTGGATCGATTCATGTCCCTGCCGCCGCTCTCGCCTGAACAACTCGTCAAGCCACGCCATTTCGAGCTGCGCATGAGCCTGATCTTCGCCACGCTCTTCGTGTCGCTCGGTACGCATCTGCCCTACTTCCCGCTCTGGCTGCAGGCCAAGGGTTTCCATGCCGGGCAGATCGCGGTGATCCTCGCCGCGCCCATGTTCCTGCGTGTGGTGACGACGCCGCTGCTGACTGCGCTTGCCGATCGGGCGAGGGACCGCGCCCATGTCTATATCGCGCTGGTCGCGGTTTCGATGGTGCTTTCCGCCGGCTACTTCCTGCCGCCCAGCTACGCCGTCGTGCTTGCCGTCTCGCTGGCGCTGACCATCGTCTGGACGCCGCATTCGCCGATCGCCGATTCGCTGGCGCTATCGGGCGTGCGCCGTTTCGGCTCCAACTACACTAGCATGCGCAAATGGGGCTCGATCTCCTATCTTTGCGCCAATGTCGTCGGCGGCTTCATCCTGGCGCGCACCGGCGCCGAGGCGGTGCCGGCGATCATCTTCGTTGCCCTGGGCGCGGCACTCGCCGCAGGATTGCTGGCGCCGAGGCTCGGCCGTCCGCGCCGCGCCTCGCCGCTGTCGGCGACCGACATCCAGCATTCGGCGCCGAAGCTTCTCAATGCCTATTTCCTCTATTTCACCCTCGGCGTCGGCATCATCACCGCCAGCCATGCCTTTCTCTACGGCTTCGTCTCGATCTACTGGAAGTCGATCGGCATCAGCGACACCGTCGTTGGCCTGCTGTGGGCCTGGGGCGTGGTCGCCGAGGTGTGCATGTTTGTGATGTTTACGCGCATCCTCGGGTCCGTTCCCGTCGTCAGGGTGATGCTGATCGCTGGCATCGGCTCAATCGTGCGCTGGATCGCCTTTCCGCTGATCTGGCCGCTCGGCCTTGGCGTCGCCGGCTTCTTCGGCGTCCAGACGCTGCACGCGGTGTCTGTGGCGATGGTGCTGATCGGCTTGCAGAAGATGATCGGCGAGACCGTCTCGGAGGAACGCACGGGTGCTGCGCAAGGCATCGCCTATTTCTTCAACGGCTTCTTCATGGCCGTGGTGACGTTGGCGTCGGGCCCGCTCTACGACCGCTTCGGTGTCGACGGCTTTCTGGCCATGATCCCCATTGCGCTCATCGGCCTGGCGCTGATTGCGCTCGCGGCGCGCTCAACCCCACAGCGTGCTGTCGGGGGGTAGTACAAACGATCCCTCGTAGACGAGGCGTGGCTCCCGGTCCCTCGCGAGCAGCAGCGGACCGTCGAGATCGACGAAATCGGCGCCCTGCGCCAGAAGCACGGCCGGTGCCATCGCCAGCGACGTGCCCACCATGCAACCGACCATAATGTGGAAGCCGAGCGCGCGGGCGCGCTCGCGCAGCACCACCGCCTCGGTGAGCCCACCGGATTTGTCGAGCTTGATGTTGACGGCATCATAAAGTCCAACAAGGGCTTCCAGGTCCTTCGCCTCGTGCACGCTTTCGTCGGCGCAGATCGGCACCGGATGCGCAATTTGGCGCAGGATCGTGTCGCGGCCGGCCGGCAGAGGTTGCTCGATGAGGGCGATGCCGTGTTCGGCGGCGAAGGCGAGGTTGTCGACGATGTTGTCGTCCGTCCAACCCTCATTGGCGTCGAGGATGATGCGGCTGGCAGGCGCCGCTTCGGTAACCGCACGGATGCGGGCCTGGTCATTGTCGCCGCCGATCTTGACTTTGAGCAGTGGCCGGTCCGCATTGGCGCGAGCCTGCGCTGCCATCGCCTCCGGCTCGCCCAGCGAGAGCGTGTAGGCCGTCTCGAGCCCCCCCGCCTGGGCAGCGCATATCGCATCCGCGACCGGCGTGCCGCTCAACTTCGCTTCCAGATCCCAAAGAGCACAGTCTACGGCGTTTCGCGCCGCGCCCGCCGGCATGGCGGTGAGCAGGGCTGCCCGGTCGATGCCGTCGGCAATCCGGCCGCGCATCTCCTCGATTGCGGCGCGGACGCCCTCCATGGTTTCGCCATAGCGCTTGTAAGGGACGCATTCGCCGCGCCCGGCATGGCGGCCTTCGCTGATGGTTAAGGTGATGACCTCGGCTTCTGTCTTCGAGCCGCGCGAGATGGTGAAGGAGCCGGCAATGGGGAAACGCTCGGATTCGACCGAAATGACACGCGCCATATTTTTCTTCTCAGGCTGTGCGACAACGCGGCGCCGGCAAATGACAGGCCGGTTCCGGCAGGCTAAACAGGACGCCATGTTGACCATCCGCAAACGCGACGCAAGCGGCACGGCCGCCAAGGAGCCAAACGGCCAGCCGCGCATTGCCGTTGGCGAGGAGGGTGGCGTTCTCGGCTGCGCTTTCTCGGGAAGCTGGACGACGCGCACCGTAGCGCTGGTCGACGCCGAGATGCGAAAAATAGAAAAGCGCAGTGGTGTCAAAAGCTTAGCGCTCGATCTTTCACAAATAGAGAAGATGGACACCGCCGGTGCCTGGCTGATCGACCGCCTGGTCAGCGCATTCGAGAAGAAGGGCGTCGAAGTTCAGATCCAGGGGCAGAGCGAGATCGCCGAGATCCTGCTCGGCGCCGTTGGCGACGCTGTCAGGCGCGAGCCCGAATCGGGTCCTGCCGGTCCGCCCAACATCATTATCCGCGGGCTGGAGGCGGTCGGCCGGCGCGTCTATGAGATGCGCGACGATTTCCTGGCCTCGATGAACATCCTGGGCGCCACCATCCGCGGCGCGCAGATGAAGCTTGGCCGCGGCCATGCCGTCAACCCGGCCGCCATCTTCAACCAGATCGACCGCATGGGCGTCGGCGCCATCCCGGTGGTGGTGCTGATGTCGGCCATCGTCGGCGCCATCGTTGCCCAGCAGGGCGCCTATCAGCTCAGCTATTTCGGCGCCGACATCTTCGTCGTCGACCTCGTCGGCGTGCTGATCCTGCGCGAACTCGGCGTGCTGATGACTGCGATCATGATCGCCGGCCGCTCCGGCAGCGCCATCACCGCCGAGATCGGCTCCATGAAGATGCGCGAGGAGGTCGACGCGCTCAAGGTCATCGGCCTGAACCCGATCGGCGTGCTGGTGTTTCCGCGCCTGGTCGCGCTGGTCATCGCGCTGCCGTGTCTCACGATCATCGCCAATTTTGCCGCCCTCGGCGGCGGCATCGTCGCCGCCTGGCTCTATTCCGACATTCCCCCGGCCGCCTTCATCGACCGGCTGCGCGTCGCCATCGATCTCAGCACCATCTTCGCAGGCCTGATCAAGGCGCCGTTCATGGCCATGATCATCGGCACCATTGCTTCCGTCGAAGGCATGAAAGTCGGCGGCAGCGCCGAATCGCTTGGCCAGCACGTAACCGCCTCCGTGGTGAAATCGATCTTCGTCGTCATCATCCTCGACGGTCTTTTTGCCATGTTCTACGCCGCGATAGAGTTCTGACATGGCGACGCGAAACGGCACCGAGGCCAAGGAAACCACCGAAAGCGAGATCGTGCTGTCCGTTCGCGACGTCACCGTCGCCCTGGATGACAAGGTGATCCTCGACAAACTGTCGCTCGACATCACCCGCGGCGAGATCCTTGGCTTCGTTGGCGCCTCGGGCGCCGGCAAATCGGTGCTGTTGCGCACCATCCTCGGCCTGCTGCACAAGCAGTCGGGCACGATCAAGCTGTTCGGCGTCGATGTCGAGAAGGCGAGCGACATTGAGCGCCTGCGCATCGATATGCGCCTTGGTGTGCTGTTCCAGCACGGCGCGCTGTTCTCGGCGCTGACAGTGCAGGAGAACGTGCAGGTGCCGATGCGCGAATACCTCGACCTGCCGAAGAAGCTGATGGACGAACTGGCGCTGCTGAAGATCGAGCTTGTCGGGCTGCCGCCTGACGCGGCGCAGAAATTCCCGTCCGAATTGTCCGGCGGCATGATCAAGCGGGCGGCACTGGCGCGCGCGCTGGCGCTCGATCCGGACATCGTCTTCCTCGACGAGCCGACATCCGGCCTCGATCCGATCAGCGCCGCCGAATTCGACGAGCTGGTGGTCAAGCTGCGCGATACGATGGATCTCACCGTCTACATGGTCACGCATGATCTCGACACGCTGTTCACCGCTTGCGACCGCGTGGCGGTGCTCGGCAAGAAGAAGGTACTGGTCGAAGGCACGATCGACGACATGCTGAAAAGCGAGGAGCCGTGGGTGAAATCCTATTTTCGCGGAAAACGTGCACGGCAACTTGATCTTGCGGCGCGCGCATAGCCATAAGTGGGGCAATGGAAACAAGAGCCAACTACGTCATTGTCGGCATCTTCACGCTGGCCGCGATCCTGGCGGCCTTCGCCTTCGTTTATTGGACGGCGGCGATCGGCGACAAGGGCGAGACGACGCTGCTTCGTGTGCGCATCCCAGGCTCGGCGTCCGGCCTCGGCCGCGGCAGTTTCGTGCTCTTCAACGGCGTCAAGGTGGGTGATGTCAGGCGCGTCTACATCGACGTCGACAATCCGACTGTCGCGATCGCCGACACCGAGATCGACCGGATGACGCCGATCACCAAGTCGACGCAGGCCGATATCGGGCTGGCCGGTCTCACCGGCCAGGCCAATATCGAGCTCAAGGGCGCCGATCCCAAGGAGGTGAAACTTCTTGACCAGGCCGAGAAGGAAGGCAGGGTCGCCGAGATCGTCGCCAATCCCTCCGCCGTCACCAATCTCCTGCAGACCGCGCAGAACATCTTCACCCGTGCCGACAAGGTGCTTTCGGATCTCGAAGGCTTCACCCACGACGTGCGCGGGCCACTGACCGATACGGTCAAGAACGTCCAGACCTTCTCCGATGCGCTCGCCAGGAATTCCGACGGCATCGACAAGTTCCTGTCCAGCGTGAGTTCGCTCTCGGATGAGTTGAAAGGAGTTTCGGGCAAGCTCGACGGCACGTTGAAGGCCGCCGAGGGCCTGCTCAACGCCGTCGACAAGGACCAGATCAAGAGCATCGTCGCCAACGTCGACACGGTGACCGGCAATCTGAAGGAAACCTCCAAGCAGTTCGATACCGTCATCAACAACGTCAACACGGCGGTCGGCTCGATCAACGACTTCGCCCAGAAGACGCAAGGCACGCTGGACAAGGTCAACGGCGTGCTCGATGGCATCGATCCGGCCGAGGTGCGCACGGCGCTGGCCAACATCCAGAAGGCCAGCGACAAAGCCAATCAGGCCGCCGCCGACATCGCCAAGGTCACGAACAAATTCGCCAACCGCGCCGACGACATCGACGACACCATCAAGGACGCCAGGCAGCTGGCGCACCGGCTCAATGACGCTTCGGAGCGCGTCGACGGCATCCTGGCCAAGGTCGACAAGCTGCTCGGCTCGGGTGAGGCGAACGGCGTCATGGCGGACGCCCGCGACACGCTGAAGTCGTTCAAGCAGGTCGCCGACACGCTGAATGCGCGGCTCGGCACCATCACCGACAACCTGGCCCGCTTCTCGGGCCAAGGCCTGCAGAATGTCGAGGCGCTGGTCCAGGACAGCCGCCGCTCGATCAACCGCATCGAGGAAGCGGTGACCGACCTCAGCCGCAATCCGCAGCGCATCCTGTCGGGCGGCGAGGGCGAGGTCCGGCAATATGACGGCAGGGTGCGGCGTTGACTTCGATCTTCGCCCGCCTCAAGAACAGAAAAGACCGCAATTGCGGGTTGATCTTACGATCTGGGGACAACGGGGCTCGCGCGTGACGTCGGTTTGGGCAAGGTCGGTTGGGATGACATCGGCTGCGGCGCTGCTTGCGCTCTCGCTGGCCGGCTGCGCGGCGCTCGGCGCCAAGCCGGCGCCGCTCGACACGTTCGAGCTGTCGGCGCCGTCGATCGACGTACGTGGCCACAGCCGCCGGCAGATCCTGATCACTGAGCCGTCGGCGCTCAAGGCGCTGGACAGCCAGAACATCGTCATCAGGCCATCCGATCTGTCGATCCAGTACCTGAAGGGGGCGCAGTGGGCCGACCGCTTGCCGCTGATCGTGCAGGCCAGGCTCGCGGAAACCTTCCAGCGATCCGGCAGCTTTGCCGGCGTCGGCAAGCCGGGCGAGGGGCTGGCGATCGACTATCGGATCATCGTCGAGGTCCGGACCTTCGAAGTGCGCGTCAATGGCGGCGAGCATGCCGAGGTCGAGCTGTTCGTGCGCCTCCTCAACGACCGCAATGGCGAGGTGCGCGCCGCCAAGAGCTTTACGGCGAGCGCGCCGGTCTCGGGCGGCGGCAACGCCGCTTACGTCAGCGCGCTGGACAGCGCCTTCGGCCAGGCCGCCAAGGACATTGTGCGCTGGACGGATTCGCTGATCTGACGATTCGGTCGGGGCACTGCACACGCCCGGCGGGGCATTGCTTCGATATCATCAAGCACAAAAAAAGCGGGCCATGGCCCGCTTTTTTCTTTTCCTGACGAAGCCGCTCAGTGCAGGCGGCCGCTGGCATGGGCCAGCATGGTGTAGACCTTGCCGGTGTCCGAGGTCAGGTAGGTCTGCGCCATGATGTTGTCGCGGTCGTTGCGCGACACGTCCTTGAGCAGCTTCTCGAAATCGTCGCAGTAGCGGTCGACGGCGGCGCGGAACTCCGCCTCGGCTTGGTACTTGCGGCGGATCTCGTCGAAGGTTTGCTGGCCCTTCAGCGTGTAGAGGCGCCGCGTGAACACGTCACGCTCGCCGCGCCGGTAGCGGTTCCACAGCTCGATCGAGGCGTCGTGGTCGATGGCGCGCGCGATGTCGACCGACAGCGAGTTAAGCGATTCCACGACATGCAGCGGCGAACGCTGGGCCGGAGCCGGACGCGGCGCTTCCGCCGGCGCCGCCGGCCTCAGCTCCTCTTCACGAGACGCCCCGGTCAGGAGATCGCGCACCCAGCCGCCTTGCGGCGTGCGGCCATTGGGCTCGCGGCGCGGGGCCGCTTCGGCCGGACGCTCGAGGTCGAGCGTGCCGCGCAAGGTCGTTTCACCCAGCGGCGCCTGCGGAGCCCGGCGCTCGGGCTGCTGCTGCTGCTGAGCCGGCGGCCGGCGCGGCGGCTCGGCCGGACGGGCCGGCGCCTGAGGAGCGGGGCGCAGGCTGCGCGGCTCCGAGGAGTCGCTGCCGCTGCGGCCGGACTTCGCGACGATGTCGGAGAGCTCCTTGAGCGCGTTGATCTGCTCGGAAACGGCCCGGCGTATGGCCGAGGTCGATTCCTTGGCCTCTTCCGGCATCTCGATGACGCCCTTCTTGAGCTCGGCACGCGTCAGGTCGAGCTCGCTCTTGATCGAACCGGCGGTGCGCCGCATCTCCTCGGTCGCGTCGGCGAAACGCTTGGTCGCCGATTCGACCACCTCGGCGATGGCGGTGCGGATCTTTTCCGCCGATTCCATAGTCCGTCCCTCGGCGTTCTGCATCGTCTGGCCGACCAGGTTCTCGAACGAACGCATGACCTTTTCGAGGTCCTCCGACTTCTTGACCAGGCCGACCGCGAGGTCGTCCAGCGACGACTGCCGTTCCAGCGTGTGCTCGAGATTGCTCTGCGCGGAACTGAGCAGGTCCGAGGCGCTGGAGAGCAACCGGCTATGCTCGTCGAACTTGGTAGCGATCGATGCGACCTCGCGCAGCGTGGCCGACGACAGGTCGGTGAGCCGGGTCGTATTGGAATCGACCAGGCGCGCCGAGCTGGCGAACGTCTGCGCGGCCTTCTCCGTGGTCGTCGCGAAGCTCTGCGTGCTTCCGGTGAGCCGCTCCTCGACATGGCCGAGATTGACCGCCGCCTGATCGATCAGCTGCCCGAGCTGGGCGCTGGAGGTGCTCAGGCGGCCGATGAGCTCGGCGACGCTGTCGGCGAGCGTCGAGCGCGCGCCCTCGACGGCCGAGAGGGTCTCGGCCGTGCGGCTGGCGAGCGCGTTGACGAGCGCTGCGTTTTCGCTGCGCAGCTTCTCGGTCGCCCGCTCGGTAACCTCTTCCATGCTCCGCTGCAGCTCCGAGCCACCCTGGGCGAAGCGCTCGACCAGCGGCTTGGCCGTCTCGTCGAGGATCCTCGACATCTCGGCCGAGCGCGCCGCGAGCATCGTGTTGAGCTCGCGGGTGTTGGCGCCGATTGTCTTGGCGGCGTCGTTGGTGCTCTGGCCGATATGCTGGCCGACGGCGGTGAAGGTCTCCGCGATCACGTTGGCGCGCGAAATGAGTTGCGCCTCCGCGCTTGAAACCTGCTCGCTGAGCTTCTGGCCCATCGTTTCCGCGGTGTAGGCG
>NZ_RZOJ01000221.1:0-10061 GCF_003998845.1 Mesorhizobium sp. M4A.F.Ca.ET.022.05.2.1
GATCGAGGCCATCGAAGCGACGTCGCCCAGACCGCTGCTGGCGACGTCCGTCCGCGATATCCTTCAGGAGCGCGTCAAGCCGGGCCGAAACGAGGAAACGGTCGATCTCATCAACAGGCATTTCGACCTTGTCATGGTCCACGGCGACCCGGCTTTCGCAACCATCGACAGGACATTTCCACTGGCTGGGGCGATCACAGCCGAGGTCACCTACACGGGGCTCGTTGCCGCGCCGCCACCGCCCGCGGCCTCCGAGCGCCTCGACGTTCTGGTGTCGGTTGGCGGCGGCGCTGCCGGAAAACACCTGGTCAGCTCCGCCATCGCCGCTGCTAGGAATGCCAACAACGCTTGGAAATGGTGTTTGATCACCGGCCCAAACCTGCCGAAAGACGAATTTGACGCGATCGCGCGCGATGCCACGCCGGGTCTGTCCATCTTCCGGTTCCGCGAGGATTTCGCCAGCCTGCTAACCGGCGCCCGCCTGTCAGTTTCGCAGGCGGGTTACAACACGGTCTGCGATGTCCTGCGCGCGGGTTGTCGCTCCCTGCTCGTTCCATTTGCAGCTGGCGCGGAAACCGAACAAACGGTTCGCGCCCTGATGCTCGAAGAACTCGGTCTTGCAACGGTGCTGATGGAAAAGGACCTGTCGCCTGAAGGTCTGGCGCAAGCGATCGAACAGGCGCTTGTGGGACCGACCCCACCCGGGCATCGTCTCGATCTGGAAGGGGCGCGTCACTCGGCGCAAATCCTGCGCGAGCGTTATCGAACCTGGTCCGTAAGATTCTAACGCGGGTCGCGCCTGGATCAGATTCGCGCAACGCGCTTCAAACAGTTCCAATCAGCATGAAGCGCGTATAGTTCTTTGTCGGCAACTCGCCGGAAAACCTGATCTCCCGCAGCGCCGCCATGGCTTCGAAGGCTGCCAGTGAAGCCACGCAGTTGATGTGCGTCGGCTCGCTGAAATAGTCGTTCGATTGCAGAAGCACAGTCGTGCCCCGCGGAAGCAGAGCAAGCCAGGCGCTGAGATCGGCTATGTGTTCGCAGCTTGTATTGACAACCAGGTCAGGTTGCCCGGCCGCATAGTCGAGTGCGTACATATCGTCCGTCAGCGCCCGGAACCGATCGCCGGCTTCCCGGTTGAGGGTCCGGGCGACCGGCGCGACTTCGGGATCGATGTCGATGCTATCGACCGCCGCGATGTCGAAGCGGGCATCGTTGAAAAGCATTGCCGGCAATACGCCGTACCATCCGCCCAGCACCCATATGCGCCCGAACCGGCCGCCGCAACTTTCGAACAGCCTGTCGAGCGCCCACATCTTGCAGGCGACCTGCTTGTGGTTGAAGGCATTGGCGATGTCGGCCTGCGGATGCTTGGCTATGACGCGCGCCAGCCCTGCAACGAGAGGGTGCTTGACATAGGCGGCAATTCCCCGCGTGAGGTCCAGGGCCTGTTCGTGCCCGTCCGTGCCGGCATTGCGTGGTTGCGTGATATCCATCATATTCGCCTTGTATGTTGGGATTTCGGGCGACACAACGCAATCTTGCCTCCGCCTCGCAGGCTTTGAACGTGTCGCCAGCGCTGATTGCCGATGCGCCGTTCACCAGCAGATGCTTTTACTTTGCTTTAGACCGAAGGTTCACAGTCGCATATGGAACCCAGCCTAGCCCGCTATATCTGGAGGCACACCAAGAAGCAGCAGATATGGATATTGCTGATCGTTCTGCTGTCGATGATCCCGTATTTCATGTCCTTCGACCTGCCGAAGCTGATCGTCAACGGCCCGATCCAGGGCAAAGGTTTCGAGCAACCGGGAGCCACCCAGCCATTCATGAGACTGCACTATGACCTGCCGTTCATTGGCGAGGTCCAGTTGTTCTCCGGCTTTCAGCTCGACCGCACGGCAACGCTGCTTGCCCTCAGCGTCGTGTTCCTGTTGCTGGTCGTCATCAACGGCTTGTTCAAACTCTACATCAACACCTACAAGGGCCGCCTCGGCGAACGCATGCTGCGGCGTATCCGCTTCGATCTGGTCGATCGAGTGCTGCGGTTTCCGCCGTTTTACTTCAAACGGGTGAAATCCGCCGAAGTGGCGACCATGGTGAAGGACGAGGTGGAGCCGCTGGGCGGCTTCATCGGCGACGCCTTCCTGCAGCCGGTGCTGCTCGGCGGCCAGGCGCTGACGGCCATGCTGTTCATCATGGTCCAGAATTTCTGGCTCGGAATGATAGCGGTCGTGATCGTGGTGATCCAGATCGTGCTGATCCCGCGAATGCGGCGGCGGCTGATCGTGCTCGGTCGCGAACGGCAGCTGACGGCGCGCGCGCTTTCGGGCCGGGTTGGCGAAATCGTCGACGGCATCGGCGCGGTTCACGTCCACGACACGTCAAACTACGAGCGCGCCGACATAGCTGCCCGGCTCGGGCTCATCTTCAAGATCCGCTTCGATCTTTACCAGTGGAAATTCATGGTAAAGTTCCTCAACAATTTTCTCGCGCAGCTGACGCCCTTCCTGTTCTACATGATCGGCGGGTATCTGGTCATCGAGGGGCGGCTGGACGTCGGCCAGCTCGTGGCCGTGATCGGCGCCTACAAGGACCTGCCCGGACCGATGAAGGAACTGATCGACTGGGATCAGGCGCGGCAGGATGTCCAAGTCAAATATCAGCAGGTGGTCGAACAGTTCACCGTCGACGGTGTCATTGCGCCGACAATCGGGGCATTGACGATCGAAGCCCCCGGTCCGATGACCGACCCGCTGTCGGCGATCGGTCTGTCGATAGCGGACGATGGCGGTGCATTGCTCCTCGACCGTATCTCCGTCCAGGTCAAGCCGGGTGAAACGGTGGCGCTGGTCAGTACCGCAACAGGTGGAGCGGAGGCGCTTGCAGAAGCCTTCGCGCGGCTGAACCGGCCGAAAGGCGGCAAGGTCGCTTCGGGCGCCCACGACCTGCTTGAACTCCCCGAAGCAGTGACCGGCCGGCGCATGTCCTATGCCTCGTCGGATGTTTTCCTGTTCCAGGCAAGCCTCCGCGACAACCTGCTCTACGGGTTGAAGCATGCGCCGCTGACATCGGTGACTTATGACGGTGCTGCGGCAGACCAGCGCCGCTGGAACATCCACGAGGCGCGCCGGTCGGGCAATCCGGATCATGATATCCAAAGCGACTGGATCGACTACGCTTCCGCCGGCGCTACCGGCCCGCACGACCTCTTTGAAGCCGTGCGCCGGGTGCTCGACGCGGTTGTTCTGTCGCGCGACATTCTGGATCTTGGCTTGCGCTCTTCGGCCGACCTGACGCGTCACACGGAGCTTGCCAGGCGAATCGTCGAACTGCGTGCGGCGCTGCGAACGCGGCTGGAACACGAAGGGCTGAGCGGACTGGTGGTTCCTTTCGAACCGGGCGCCTACAACAAGGAAGCAACGATCGGCCAAAACCTGCTCTTCGGCGCTGCCGCCGGCCCCGAACTGGCCGACAGGGCTCTGGCGGCCAATCCCTATTTTGCTTCTGTGCTCAGGCAAGCCGGCCTCGACCGCACGCTCTACGAAATGGGCATGGAGATCGCCGACCAGGCGATCGAGCTGTTTGCCGACCTGCCGCCCGATCACCAGTTCTTCCAGCAGCTCGCCTTCATGAGCGCCGAGGAGATACCCGCTTACGAAACCTTGCTGCAACGGCTCAAGAACCGTGCCTACGAGGCGGTTTCAGAGAACGATCGCGCCATGATCGTCACCTTGAGCTTTGCCTATATCGAGCCCCGGCACCGCTTCGGCCTGCTCAGCGACGAACTGATGAGCAAGATCGTCGCTGCTCGCAACGGGTTCTATGAAAACCTGCCGCCCGAGCTGCAAAACGCGGTCGAACGGTATGATCCTGCCAAATACATTGCCGCGGCTACTGTCATGGACAATGTCCTGTTCGGGCGCGTGGGCAACAACCATCCCGACGCACCGGACCGCATACGCTCCATCGTCTATGACATTCTTGACGAGCTGGGGCTTTATGCCGAAGTTCTGGATGTCGGTCTGGACTTCAACGTCGGCTCCGGCGGCAGGCGGCTGACCGGTGGACAGCGACAGAAGCTCGATGTTGCCCGCGCCCTGCTCAAGCGTCCCGATTTTCTCATTCTCAACCGGCCGCTGTCGGCGCTCGACCAGCGCATGCAGGATAAGGTGCTGCAAAACGTGCTCGAGGAGGCCAGACGCGACGGCCATTCGCCGGCAATTGTGTGGGTCGTGACGAATCCGGCAATGGGGATGATGTTCGATCGCGTTGTCGTCTTCGACTCGGGCCAATTGGTGGAAGACGGAACACACGAGACACTTTTGGCAGAGAGCGGTATCTTTAAGGAATTGCTATCATAGAGCATTGGACATTCAGATGGGATCATTCTGGCGGTGGGAGCTTGTGGCAAGATCAAGGGATTCGGGTTTCCGGCTGATCGGCCCGCCACCTTTCGCGTGGTTCGTCTCGCCGTCCGGAAACAGAATTGATCCCATCCGGGTGTCAGTTGTTCTAGTCTCGCAGACGTGAATGGGAAGGTTCGCGACAATGCTGCTCAAGGATGAGGTTGGAATGCTGCAACGCGTTCCCCTGTTCTCTGGCATAGAGCCGACAAAGCTCAAGCTGCTTGCGTTCACATCCGATCGCGTGAGCTACAGCGCCGGCCAGATCCTTTTCCGGCAGGGCGATGAGGGTGACGCCGCCTATGTCATCCTTTCAGGCAGGGCGGATATTCTGGTCGATTCCGACAACGGACCGATAAAAGTTGCCGAACTGCTGCCAAATTCGATCGTTGGCGAGATCGCCATATTGTGCAACAGCTCCCGCACGGCCACCGTCAGAGCCGCAAGTCCGGTGGAAGCCTTGAGAATTCGCAAGGATCATTTCCTGAGGCTTATGAAGGAGTTCCCGGAAATGACCATCGAGATGGTTCGGGTTCTTGCCGATCGCCTGAGCCATACGACCGCGGATCTGATCGATGCACGAAGCGCCAAATAACGAATGATTTGCGCTCGATCCTTGCCGCTGTGATGGCACTGGCCCTCTCACGGACAAGGTCACCAGGAGGAAAACCTGTCTCGCCTAGCAGCAGTTGTTTGGCTACGATGGCCGAGGGGGACTACGAAGGGCTTGCATGGACGACGACGTTTTCCTGGTCAGGTTTTGGGGCGTGCGCGGCAGCATTTCGGTATCGGGGCCAGAATTCTCTCGCTATGGCGGCAACACAAACTGCATTGAGATGCGATGCGGTAAGCATACGCTTCTGTTCGACGCGGGCTCTGGCTTGCGGCCTGCCGGCTGGGCGCTTCGGGCGTCGGGCGTGACCGATACCGACCTGTTTTTCACCCATTGCCATTACGATCACATCATCGGGCTGCCGGCTTTTAAGCCGATCTATGACCGGAGCGTCAAAATCAGGCTCTGGTCCGGGCATCTTGCAGGACGCATGACGACGCGGCAGATGGTAGATGAGTTCATGCGGCCGCCTTGGTTTCCGGTGAGACTGGACGTCTGCAAGGCAAGCCTCGACTACCGCGATTTCGTATCCGGAGACGTGCTTCGGCCGCGCCAAGGGGTGGTGATCCGAACCGGCAGTCTCACCCATCCCGGTGGCTGCATCGGCTACCGGGTCGAATGGGGTGGCCGCGTCGTTGCGGTGATCACAGACACTGAGCACGAGCCGGGCAAACTCGATCAGGCGGTGCTCGGCCTGATCGAAGATGCCGACCTCGTCATTTACGATTGCACCTACACCGAGGAGGAAATGGAGCGCTATCGCGGCAACGGGCACTCGACATGGCAACAGGGCGTCAAGCTCTGTGAGGCCGCCGGCGCGCGGGGGCTTGCGCTGTTTCACCACGATCCGTCGCGCACCGACGATGAGTTGGACGAGATGGAGAAATTGGCCAAAGACAGGTTTGCCGGCGCGTTTGCCGCCCGGGATGGCCAGACGCTCAAATTTCCAGTCTCATTGCGGAAAAAGCGCTGAACTATTTTCCTTTGCCGGCGCAGCGCCCGATCAATGTCCTGATCGGAAGCCATGCGCAGGCTTCAGTGTGTGTGGTGACTGTGAACAGCCGTTCGAGGAAAAGCCAGGCCGATTCATCATGCACGAGATGGTGGGTGAGCAGGCCGACCGGTTGGCCGCCGTCGAATGCATGCCGCAGTTGCGCGATGATGGCCTGAACCAACAGGCCATGATCGCGGCAACCGCGCGTGCCATGCCAATCCATGATGTCGACATTGCTGTTGATGACCGCCAGCGAAGCCGGCTTCGGCGGCCCATAGACCGACAATGCGGCAAATCCTATCGATCCGAGGTCGGGTACCAAGCCGGCGTCGATCCTGTTCCAGGGTGGCACCAGCATCGGAACGGCACGTGCGCCGTGCAGGCCGGCTACGTGCGACAGCCCACGGGCCAGCTCATCGAGCACCGCCTCGCGTGGCCGATGCGGGCCGAGCTCCTGCTTTTTCTGGTCCTCGGGCGCATGATTTCGGTGCGCCCAGCCATGGATGGCGACCGTGGCATGCGGCGTCTCGTCAAGCCGGGCGACAAGCTTCTCATCAGTCAGGGCCGGAATCACGGCCAGGGTGACCGGAATCGCGAATTCACCGGTGAGGTCGAGCAGCCTATCAAGCGCAGGCGTCGGATCCACGGCGTCATCGTCGCGCAGCCAGAACTCTGCCTTACGGTCCGCTCGTTGCAGGCTCGCCAGTTCCTCCACCAAGGGTTGCCAGATCTGATCGGGTGTCATGAAATCGGGATCTTCGCAAGAAGTCCGGCCAGGCGCGTCGCCGCAACACCGAGGGAACGTTCTTCAAGGATGAAACGTCTGGCTTGTGCGGCCATGATGGTTCTTTCGTCGCTACGGGTCAGAAGCCTTTCAATGGCGGAAGCGAATGCCGCCACATCGCCCGGCGGCGTGAGAAACCCGGCTTGGCCATCCCGCACGACCTCCGGCACCCCGGCGATGTCCTGAGCCACCACTGGAAGGCCGGCGGCCTGTGCTTCAAGATAGGCAACACCATAGGCCTCGCCGAAACCCGGCCAGACGTAAATTCCCCCACTGTACAGGACATCCGGCACGGCGGCTGGCTCAATCGCGCCAAGCCATTCGATACGGTCGGCGGGCAAGCCGGCGAATTGCGCTTTGACCTCTTCACGGGCAGGCCCGTCCCCGACGACAGACATGGTCCAGGGCAGGTGGCCGATCGAACCGAGCGCCTGCGCCAGCATGCGATAGCTTGCGACTTTGTCGCCCGGCCGCATCATGGCGACGGTAACAAGCCGCGTCGAACAACCCCGCGCCGGCGTTTCCCGGAATGCCGATGTGTCGATGAATGGCGGAAGCATGCCGAGAGCCGCGTCGGGTATCGCATCTGCCAGTCCCTGACGATCCCTTTGCGTGAAGCAGATGTTCAGCGCCGCCTGTTCGACGGCTCGCGCCACCAACGCTTGCGTATCGGCCCACAAACCGGCGTTGCGCCGCCTCGAATAGGAGGCTTCCGCTGTCACATAGGGAACGGCAAAGGCCGACGCCAGTTCGGGTCCGATCAGGTCGGGCGCCTTGTAGTAGAGATGATAGGAGAACCAGAGATCGGGCTTGCCGTCACGATCCCAAAGTCTCGTCAGCCGCGCGGCTTCCTCTCGGGCTTCGATCTTGAGCGCATCGAAACTTTTCGACTCCGGTTCGCGTAGATAGAAGCGTATTTCGGATGCCAGTTCGACGCTATGCCCTCCATGTTCCAGCGCCTTGACCAGCGTCCGTGCCATCTGGCGGTCGCCGGAGGCAACGGGATGATTGGGTGACTTCAGCGGCGCGTAAAAGGCAATTCGCATTTCCGGACCCTATCATCGCAAAGCCAGCGCAAGTCAATTTCGAGCACGATCGACTTCACCTTCAAGCAGTGGAATGTGCTATTTGATGCTCATGGAAACAGCCGCCGCGTCCGACCCGTTTGTCGCTTCTCTGCCGGTCTTCGCAAAGTTCGAAAGCGTTGCCGATATCGACAACTACAAGCCTCTCCCCGATGGCTGGGCTCTGGCCACGGCCGACATCGTCGGCTCGACCAGGGCGATCGAGGCAGGGCGCTATAAAACCGTCAACATGGCCGGCGCCAGCGTCATTTCGGCGCTGCTCAACGCGCTGGGTCGGCAAGACCTTCCCTTTGTCTTCGGCGGCGACGGCGCGCTCGTGGCGTTTCCCGGCTCGGCGCTGGAGGTTACCCGCAACGCGCTGGCGGCTGTCCAGAGATGGGTGGCAGACGAGCTGGACCTCACCTTGCGTGCTGCAATCGTGCCGATAAAAGATATAAGAGCGCAAGGCCGCGACGTCCGCGTGGCGAGGTTTCAAGCCTCAGAAGCGGTCTTCTATGCCATGTTCGCCGGCGGAGGCGGCAGTTGGGCTGAAGCCGAGATGAAAGCGGGGCGCTACCGCATCGATCCTGCGCCGGCTGGCGCGCGGCCGGATCTGACCGGCCTGTCCTGCCGCTGGAACCCGATCGAAGCCCGGCATGGCGAAATCGTCTCGATCATAGCCATACCGGGGGCGTCGCGTGACTTGCGCGGTTTTCAGTTTCTGGCGTCCGACATCATCGCCCTTGCCGGCAGGCAGGAACGCGATGGCCACCCGGTACCGGTGAACGGGCCGGACTACAGTCTGCTGCCTGCCGGCCTCGATATCGAGGCGCGCGCCACGGCGCCGGCAGGACGGCGGTGGTTAACGAAGCTGTGGGTAATGTTCCTGATGACGCTTACGGCTGTCACCGATAGATATGGCTGGACGATCGGCAGTTTCGATCCGAAGATCTACAAACGCGACGTGGCCAGCAACTCGGATTTCCGGAAGTTCGACGACGGCTTGAAGATGACCATCGACGTTGACGCGGATGTGTTGCAACGGATCGAGAACCGGCTGAAGCAGGCGGAAGAGGCGGGCATCTGCAACTATGGCCTGCACCGCCAGAAATCGGCATTGATGACATGCCTGGTCGCTTCGCCGCTGCAGCGCGATCACCTTCATTTCATCGATGGCGCGGCCGGCGGCTATGCCGTGGCTGCCGCAAGCCTGAAGGCGAAGGTACCGGTTTGATGACGGCTTTGCGGAAATCGATCTTCCGCAATATGCCTCGGCCAATGGTTCTTGGGACCCAAGTCACCATGGGAACGGACAGCCTGTCCGGAGTTGACGGGAAACCAGATTTATTGGACGCCTCACCTCCGGATAGTCGACACACGCAATGTTCTTTGGCCGCCTCGGGCTGTCTCGAGAGACGGTGTGAAGGCCTGACGGCGTCCGGGTCGGCGAATTTTTGCCCGATGTCAGTATCGTGATTGCACTCTGCCGGCGCCCTCGCCACATAAGTCGACACGACATAGATGCAGTTACGCCTGCTCCTTGGCTGCGAGGATAGTCATCCGAGAAATTCTTCGCCGCTTTTGCCGCCGAAGCCGGCCTCGTTGACTTCGGGCGACCTATTGGGCCGTTGGCGGACTGTGTTATGGCGGATCAACGGATAATGGCTTCGTCTTCGACGGGTTTCGAGAGAGCATGAGTAAAACGCAAGCAGAAATTTCTACCATTCTCATGGATAAGGTTGCTGATTGGCTGACCCAATCGGCGCTGGCGGGCAGCGACCTGGAAGCCTTGGTAAAGGGCTTTTGCGAACGGCTGGCTGCTGCCGGCCTGCCGCTAAAGCGGGTGCATTTGAGCTTTTCGATGCTGCACCCGCTTTATGATGCGCTTGGCTTCACGTGGATTCGCGGCCAGGGCATGGAAGTGGAAGGCTTCCGGGTTGAGCCCGGCGAGCCGTCCGACAGATTCCTGACCAGCCCGTACTACCATCTGCTCAGCAACAAGCTCGACCATCTGCGACGCCGGATCGACCCGTCATTGCCGCCGGAGTTTCCGATTTTCGGTGAACTCGCGCTTATGGGCGTCACCGACTACATGGCTTTCGTACATCCCTTCAGCGACGACACAAGTCAGGGCATGATCGGGTCTTGGTCCACCGACGGTACTGCAGGCTTCAGCGATAGCATGATTTCAGCGCTGCTT
>NZ_RZOJ01000222.1:0-10044 GCF_003998845.1 Mesorhizobium sp. M4A.F.Ca.ET.022.05.2.1
GCGGCGCTGCATTTCATAGGCATCTTTTCCCCGGGTGCCATCGATCATCACAATGTCCAGCTCACGCTGACCATGGCTAGCCTCAGCCTGCTGCTTGAGGCGCCGACAAGTCGGTCCGCGGCATTGTTTTCCGGCCTTTGCGCCGCCCTGACGCTGGCGGTCGGCATGGAAACCGCCCCCTATGTCGCGACCATCGGCGCCGCTGTTGCACTGCTCTTTATCGTCGACAGGAGCGGCGAAGGCCGGATCGCGAGGGATTTCGGCGCCGGCTTTGCCGGTGTTTCGGCTCTCGTCTTTGTCACCACGATCCCCGCATCCGCCTGGGGCCAGGCGCAATGCGACGCCTTCTCGATCGTGCAATTCGCCATCGCCGCGCTTGCCGGGGCCGGTCTTGCGGTGGTCGCGTCGATAGACGCCGCCGGCCACACGCGCCTTCGGCGTATCGTATCGATCGGCCTGCTCGCCGCGGCACTCGCCGCGGTCGTCCTGTTGTTGTTTCCGCAGTGCCTGGCGGCCCCCTACGCCAATCTCGATCCACGCCTCAAGGAATTGTGGCTCGATCACGTGGACGAAGCTCAGTCGCTGTTCGTGCTTCTCGTCTACAACCCCGCCCGGGTGGCTGCTCGCTATGCCACTCCGCTGATGGGGATGGTGCTCCTGGCTCTTCGCCTGCGCCAGGGCGGCTGGCGCCGGCAGGACAGCCTCGTCGGCGTGCTGCTTGTCGTGGCCTTCATCGTCAGCGCCTGGCAGGTGCGTGGCTCGACTTTCTCGGTTGCCTTTGCCGTCATCCCGCTTTCGGCATGGATCGCCAGATGGCGCGAGCGGGTCGAGGCCAGCCCTTCGCCACGCACCTCGCTTCGCATGGCGGCGGCCTGGCTGCTGTCGGTGAACGCGCTCTGGGCCGGCACCGCCACGGTGGTGTCATCGGCCTTCGAGACCGGCAAGGCCAATGACGAAGTCGCCGACACGAATTGCGAGAACAAGGCCTCGTTTGCATCGCTCGCCCGGCTGCCCGGCACCACTGTTCTGGCGATCTCCAATCTCGGCTCGCCTATCCTCGCCTATTCCGCGCACCGTGTGTTCGCCGGTCCCTACCATCGCAACATCGCCGGAAATCTGCTGGCGCTCGATGCTTTCCTGGGGTCCCCGGCGGATGCGCGAAGGATCGTCGAAAGCCACCATGTCGGCTTGGTGGCCGTCTGCCGCGGCAGCACTGAAAGCCAGCTTCTCGCCGAAACGGCACCCAAGGGCTTTCTTGCCGGCCTGGTGGACGGCAGCGTGCCGGAATGGCTGGAGCCGGTGGCGGGAACCCGCGGAGCTCCGATCGAAATCTACCGCGTCCGCCAGGGCGACTAAGCAGGCCACCCGGCGTCCAGAAAATCGATTTCTCGATACGTTTCCTAAAGGGTTTCCTGCCAGTCTCACCGCAAATTCCGACGTGCAACAGGAACACCGATGCAAACGACGTTTGCCACCGGGCTGGCGGGCAGGGAAAACACGGATCTGGCCTTCACCGATCCGCTGACCGGGCTTGGCAATCACCGCCGCTTCTTCGACAAGGTCGACCGCCTGATCAGCGATCGTTCCGAGGACCCGGCGCCCTTCACCGTCGGCATCCTCGACCTCGACGGCTTCAAGCCGATCAACGACCTGTTCGGCCACAAGGCCGGCGACGACATCCTGATCCAGGTGGCAATGCGGCTGCGCGCCTCGATGGACAGCTATTCCACCGTTTGCCGCATCGGCGCCGACGAGTTCGCCTTCCTCTATCCGATGGTGTTCAGCGAGGAGGCGGCGTCCGAAAAGGCGCGCATGCTGATCGAGATCCTGTCGGCGCCTTATGACGTCGGCGAGCGCACCGCCAGGCTGTCGGCCTCCGTCGGCTGTTCGCTTTTCTACTCCGGCGACGAGACTACCGACATTCTGCTCAACAAGGCCGAAACCGCTCTCTACCACGCCAAGCGTTCCGGTCGCGGCCGGGTCGTCGTCTACACGCGCGAGATGGAAGAGGCGGCCAAGCGCGTCACCCGCATCGAGCAGGCGCTGCGCCGCGCCGTCTCGGCCGGCGAGGTGGAGCCGCATTTCCAGCCCATCGTTGACTTGAACACCCGCCGCACCATCGGCTTCGAGACACTTGCGCGCTGGACCGACCGCGACCTCGGTTCCGTGCCGCCAAATGTGTTCATCCCGATCGCCGAGGAACGCGGCATCATTGGTCCGCTGTCGCAGCTGGTGCTGCGCAAGGCCACCGAGGCGGCGCGCAGCTGGCCGAAGGACCTGTTCCTGTCCTTCAACCTGTCGCCGTCGCAGCTCGTCGACCAGAACACCGGCCTGCACATACTGGCGATCCTCGACCGCACCGGCTTCGATCCGCACCGGCTGGAGATCGAAATCACCGAGACCGGCCTGATGAACGATCCGGCCTCGGCCGAGAAGATCGTGGCGGATCTGCGCCGCGTCGGCATCCGCGTCTCGCTCGACGATTTCGGCACCGGCCAGTCCTCGCTCGGGCGGCTGCGCGAATTCCATTTCGACAAGCTCAAGATCGACCGCGCCTTCGTCTCCTCGATCCTCGACGACCGCCCGTCCGAGCACATCATCCGCGCCATCCTCGCCATGTGCGAGGGGCTCGGCATGGATGTCGTGGCCGAAGGCATAGAGGAGGAGGCGCAGGCCGACCGCCTGGTCCAGTTCGGCTGCGCCGGCGGGCAGGGCTATCTGTTCGGCAAGCCGATCGATGCCGACGCCACGCTCGGCTATCTGCGCGATTCCTATCGCGGCGCCCTCCACGCCAAGGCAATCTGACCGCCGTTCCTGTACGGATTCGGCCAGCCCCTTCATCCGTGCCGGCGTGATTTGCCTTTTTGTCAGACATAAGCTTGAAAATCTGACGTTTATCCCTTGCCCGCGCGCCTTGTCTGGATAGGATGCGCGCCGACCTGGCCAGGGAGAAAAAAGATGATGCCATCGGCACGTTTTGCCGATCTCGAAGGCGCTTCGGTGCTGATCACCGGCGGCGGTTCCGGCATTGGCGCGGCGCTGACCGAGGGCTTTGTCCGGCAAGGCGCGAAGGTCGCCTTCATCGACATCGCCGACCGTCCGAGCATCGCGCTTGCCGACCGCATCGAGAAGGAGCAAGGCCGGCGGCCACTCTACCTCAAGACCGATCTGCGCGACATCGAGGCGCTGCGCGCCTCGGCCGCCAGGGCGGCTGAAGCGCATGGCGACGTCACCGTCCTGGTCAACAACGCCGCGCTTGACGACCGCCACGCGGTCGAGGACGTCACCGTCGAGTTTTGGGACAACAACCTTGCCGTCAACCTGCGCCCGCATTTCTTCACCGCGCAGGCCGTGGCGCCGGGCATGAAGCGGGCCGGTGGCGGCTCGATCATCAACTTCACCTCGACCTCCTATCTCATCAACCACCCCGACATGCCGGCCTACACCGCCGCCAAGGCCGGCATACTCGGCCTCACCA
This sequence comes from Mesorhizobium sp. M4A.F.Ca.ET.022.05.2.1, assembly GCF_003998845.1. Classification (NCBI taxonomy): domain Bacteria; kingdom Pseudomonadati; phylum Pseudomonadota; class Alphaproteobacteria; order Hyphomicrobiales; family Phyllobacteriaceae; genus Mesorhizobium; species Mesorhizobium sp. M4A.F.Ca.ET.022.05.2.1. The sequence goes on from NZ_RZOJ01000222.1 coordinate 3,479, forward strand.
AGGGCCTTGCCGGCAAGCTCGGCGCCGACCGCATCCGGGTCAACGCGATTGCGCCGGGCTGGGTGATCACCGAACGCCAGAAGGAGCTCTGGGTCACCGAACATGGGCTCGCCGCCCATGTCGCCAAGCAATGCATCAAGGATGTCATGCAGCCCGAGGACATCGTCGGCACGGTGCTGTTCCTGGCCTCGGATGCCTCGCGCATGCTGACCGCGCAGATGCTGATCGTTGACGGAGGCTTCCTGTGAGCGCGGCCCCTGCGGTCGCCGCGCTCGATTGGGGTACGACCAGGCTCAGGGCCTGGCTGCTCGACGACGCAGGCAAGGTGCTTGCCGAGCGTCGCGGCGACGATGGGCTGATCACCGCGCGCGAGAAAGGTTTCTCGAAGGTTCTTGAGGGCCACCTGGCCGCCATGGGGGCGCCTGAGACGCTGCCGGTCATCATCTGCGGCATGGCCGGGTCCCGTCAGGGCTGGCTGGAAGCGCCCTATGTCACCGTGCCCTCGCCTCTCGGCGCCATCCTCGCCGGCGCCGCCCGTGTTCCCGGCCAAAGCCGCGACATTCGCATCGTGCCGGGCCTTGCCCAGCGATCGGCCGATGCGCCCGACGTGATGCGCGGCGAGGAGACCCAGCTCGCCGGCGCCGGTTTGCCGGCAAAGGGCCGCCACCTCGTCTGCATGCCCGGCACCCATTCGAAATGGGTGGTCGTGGAGGACGGCGCCGTTGCCGGCTTCGGCACCTGGCCGACGGGCGAGCTGTTTTCGGTGCTGGCCGCGCATTCGATCCTGCGCCATTCGCTGGGCGAGCATCCGGCAGCGGTGGTCGCGGACAATGCCTTCTTCCGTCAATGGTGTGAACGGGCCCTGGGCGAGGGCGGTGACGTCACCTCGAAGCTGTTTGCCATCCGCGCCGCCGGCCTGCTGCAGGATCTGCAGGCCGACGATGCGGCGGCGTGCCTGTCCGGGCTGCTGCTCGGCGGCGAGATCGCTTCGGCGAAACGCCGTTATGGCGCTGGCGATGCACCTGTCGTGCTGGTCGCCTCCGGCGCGCTGGGTGTGCTGTATGCCGCCGCGCTGGGCATCGCGGACCTTGCCCTCAGAACTGTTGACGCCGATGAAGCAGTGCGTGCCGGGCTCGTCGAGGCGGCACGCGAGAACGGCATGATTGGAGCCGCCGCGTGACCCAGACAGCACCGTTTCCGAAACTCAAGCGCGGCCTCGTCGCCATCCTGCGCGGGCTGAAACCGGGCGAGGCGGTGGCGATCGGCCAGGCGATCTTCGATGCCGGTATCGAGGCGATCGAGGTGCCGCTCAATTCGCCGGAACCCTGCGTCTCGATCGCCGGCCTTGTGCAGGCGTTGCCAAAGGCAGCCCTGGTCGGCGCCGGAACTGTGCTGACGGCGGCCGATGTCGACGCCCTGCACGCAGCCGGCGGCCGGCTGCTGGTCAGCCCTAACATTGATGCCGCGGTGATGGACCGCGCTCGGACCCATGGCATGGTGACGATGCCCGGCGTGTTCACGCCGACAGAAGCCTTCCTGGCGATAAGGCTCGGCGCCTCGGCGCTGAAATTCTTCCCGGCAAGCGTGCTTGGCGCCGGCGGCATTGCGGCCGTGCGCGCGGTGCTGCCCGCCGATGTGCTGATCGGCGCCGTTGGCGGTGTGTCCGAGAAAGATTTTGCCGGCTACAAATCGGCCGGCGTCAGCGTCTTCGGCCTCGGCTCCAGCCTGTTCAAGCCCGGCATGGGCGTCGAGGAGGTGGCCGCGCGGGCTCAGGCCGCCGTTGTCGCCTGGGACGCCGCCTTTGGAGATGCATAATGAGCGACACCGTGTCGGTTTTCTCGGACCGCATCTGCCAGCTTGGCGAAGGCCCGAGCTATGACCGCGGCAGCGATGCGCTGTTCTGGTTCGACATCGTCAATGGCCTGCTGTTGGAGCAGGGCGTTGGCTCCGGCGTGCTGAAGGTGCATGATCTCGGCCTGATGGCCAGCGCGCTGGCCATCATCGATGAACAGCGCCAGCTGATCGCCACCGAAACCGGCCTCCATGTCCGCGATGTCCCGACCGGCAAGCTGACGCTGCACACCGCGATCGAGGCCGACAATCCGCTCACCCGCTCCAACGATTCGCGCGTCCACCCCTGCGGCGCCTTCTGGGTCGGAACTATGGGCAAGGACGAGGGCAAGGGCGCCGGCTCGATCTACTGGTTCTTCAAGGGCGAATTGCGCCGGCTGTTTTCCGACATCACCGTGTCGAACTCAATCTGCTTTTCCGCGGACGGAAAGATCGCCTACTACACCGACACCTCGACCGGGCTCTTGATGCGCGTCGCCTGCGATCCCGCGGCCGGGCTGCCCATAGGTGAACCAAAAGTGTTCGTCGATCACCGTTCGTCCAAGGGCTATGTCGACGGTTCCGTCATCGACCGCGACGGCGTGCTGTGGAACGCCGTCTGGGGCGGCAGGGCGGTCAAGGCCTATGCTCCGGACGGCACGCTGCTGCGCGAAATCCCGATGCCGGTGACGCAGCCCTCCTGCCCGGCCTTTGTTGGCGCGAAGGCCGACAGGCTGGTGGTGACCTCGGCGTGGAAGGGCAAGGACGAAAAGCAGCGCCAGCTCGACCCGCAGGCCGGCATGACCTTCCTGCTCGATTTCGAGGTCAAAGGCCGCTTCGAGCCGCGCGTGCTGATCGCCTGAAGCGACCGGGTCACCGGTTCGCTTTGCGGTTCGGCCCCGTTCTGTCACGCAACCGCCTGCCTTCGTCGGTTTCGCGAGAGCCAATGGCGTCAGCCGTGCGATGGTAGAGGCCGGACCGCCAAGAGCCTTTCCAATCGATGCCGCGCAACCAGCCGAGACTGATCCTCGTCCACGAGCCGGAGAAAGCCTGTTTCGACCGGCTGGTCGCCGACGGCTACCCGGCGGAGCGCGCCACCGAGATATCGTCCTACCTGGCACAGTCGACCGACCTTGCGCCGGAATTCGAGGTGCTGGCCGCTGCTTGCGAAGCGCGCGGCCTCGCCTTTGCGTCGGTCGAGCTGGATGAAGCCGCCGGCGTGCTTGCCCGCGCTGATCGGGATGCCACGCTGGTCTGGACGCTGACCGACGGCATCGCCTATTTCCGGGGCGGCGCGGCGCCCGCGCTGGCAAGGCTCAATGGGCTGAAGACCATCGGCGCCGACGATTCCTTATTCGCGCTCTGCCAGGACAAGTTCCGCTCCGGCGCCGTGCTCGGCGCGCTTGGCTTGCCGGCGCCGCAGGCAGGTCTGGCGCGGAACGGGGAATGGCTGGTCGAGCCGCCAGCCTCGGAAGCCGGCTGGTTCGTCAAGCCGAACCGCCTCGGTGCCAAGATCGGCATCTGGCCGGATTCGCGTGTGGCTGATCTCGGTCATGCGCTGGAGCTTAGCCGGCGCGTCTTCGCCCACTATCGCGACGACGTCGTCGTCCAGCCCTATGTCGCCGGCCGCAACGTGCGCGCCAGCTTCCTCGGCCTGAAGCCGGAGACCGGCGTCGAGGCGCTCGGCATCGCCTTCGTCGAGTCCGGTGGCGATTTCCAGACCATGGCCGACAGCCTGGCGCTCTATGGCGATACCGGCGGGATCGCGAAGGCCGCCGGAACCTATGCCGAGCCGGTGCTCGAGCCCGTCACCGCGAGCCAACCGGCAGCCGATGCGATAATCCGCCGGATCGCCGGGGGCCTGATGACCGGGCTCGGCTTGCGCGATGTCTTCTCCGTCGACCTCAGGGTGGAGGCCGACGACACCGTCCATCTCATCGAGTTCGAGGTCTGTCCCGGCCTGCCCTGCTTCGATTTCCGTGACTATTGCCGCGCGCAATGGGGCCTCGGTCTCGCCGATGCGATGGCCGAAACCGCGAGGACCCGGCTTCGACCATGACCCCGAAAAGTGGGAGCCGGTTTTCGGACAAGGTCATGGTCAAGCAGGGGGCTAGATGCCCTCGACCAGCACGATCTCGCCGTCGGCCACCTTCTGGCGGATGGCGACGGCGCGCTGGTATTCCGGCGAATGGTAGCATTCATGCGCCGCGGCAAGCGACGGAAACTCGATGATGACGTTGCGCGCGCGGCCCGGCCCCTCGGCCTTCTCGTGCTCGCCGCCGCGCGCCAGGAATTTCGCGCCGAACCGCTCGAAGGCCGGCTTCGCGGCGGCGACATAGTCCTTGTAGCCCTCGGCGTCGCGCACATCGACGCGGGCGACCCAGTATCCCTTTGCCATATCGTTTCTCCGAGTTTGGGACTTATGCGGACCGCATTTCGGCCAGGATGGCCTCGGCGGCAGCGCGCCTGTCGGCGGCGCCGACGATCGGGCGGCCAACGACAAGATGGCTGGAGCCGTTGCGAATCGCCTGCGCCGGGGTCACCACCCGTTTCTGGTCGCCATGGTCGCTGCCCTTGGGGCGTATTCCCGGCGTGACCACGGCCATGTTCGGCCCGACGATCCGGCGCACGGCTTCCGCCTCCTCGGCGGAACAGACGACGCCGCCCATGCCGGCATGCAGCGCTTGCTCTGAGCGCCTCAGCACCAGCGTGTGCGGGTCGTATTCGTAGCCGGCGTCGATCATGTCCTGCTCGTCCATCGAGGTCAGCACGCTGACCGCGAGCAGGCAGAGATCGCTGCCCCGGGCCGCTTCGACAGCAGCCCGCATCGCCTTGGGATAGGAGTGGATGGTGAGCATCGTCATGCCCATCCTGACGATGTTCTCGACCCCCTTGGCCACCGTGTTGTCGATGTCGAGCAGCTTCATGTCGAGGAAGATCCTGATGCCGCCGCTGGCAAGCTCGCGAGCGAAGTCGAGTCCGCCGGCGAAGGCCAGCTGATAGCCGATCTTGTAGAAGGAGACCGTGCCGTCGAGCTCGCGCACCGCTTTCTCGGCGTCCTTCACCGTCGCCACGTCGAGACCGACGATCAGCCTGTCGCGCATGGTGTCGGCATGCTCCGGGATCATGCTTCGATCCGGCTGGACAGCATGCGCGAGGTTTCGATCAGTGTGCGGCATAGGCGCTCCATCGATTGGCGTAGTCTGTCGTCGCGGAAATGTCCATTCTCGTCGAAGGCGTCGCTGGCGCCAGAGACCGAGCATTCCGGCGTGACCACCTCGACCTGGCAGCGCACCAGCACGGCGCGCAGGTGATTGATGCAGCGTATGCCGGCAAACTTGCCGTCGGAGGAGGAGCAGAGGCCGGCGGGCTTGCCTGCAAACGGCCTGAACGAGCGGCCGCCGTCGCGGCGTATCCGGCTCACCCAGTCGATGCTGTTCTTGAGCAGAGGTGGCAGCGAGCCGTTATATTCCGGCGTGGCGATCAACAGTCCATCGTGGTTGGCGATCAGTCGGCCGATCCGCATGGCATTCTCGGGAATGCCTTTCTCCTTTTCCAAGTCCTCGTCCATGATCGGCAGCGGATAGTCGCCAAGCGAGATGCGGGTCACCTCGGCGCCCTGCATGGCAAGCTCTTTCTGCGCCACGTCCGCGGTCCTGCCGCTGAAGGCGCCCCACCGGATCGAGCCTGCGAAGACGAGGATTTTTGGGATCATTGGCATTGGCCACCCTTGTTCCCGGACAGGTACAGAAAGGGGCCGCTCAAATCAACGTTTGGATGAGGGAGGAAGAGAGTAGGGCAGTAAGGCAGTAAGGCAGTACGGTATCGAGCCATTCACTCCCCTGCTGCCCCACTGCCGTAGTCCCCTATTCCTTCTCCTCTAATGCGCCTCGCGCCGGTAGATCCACAGCTGCGTCGGCGGGATGTTGCGGATGATGAAATCGAAATGCTTGACCGTGTAGTCGCCGCGGCCGGGCGGGATCGGCGACAGCGGACCATAGGTCAGCTGAACGATCGGCCGGCCGGCGGGGATGCGGTCGAGCAGGCTTTCGATATAGGCGATGCGCTGGGCGACCGGGAAGTTCAGCAGCGGCACGCCGGAGACAACCGAATCGAACACCATGTCGCGCTTGTCGCCGAGCGTCGCGTTGAGATTGAAGGCGTCGCCTTCGATGACGTTGACGCCCGGATAAAGCCGACGCAGGTGGCGCACGAAATCGGTCGAGTATTCGACCGCGTAGAGATTTTCCGGCTTTATCCCCTGCGCCAGGATGGCGCGGGTGATGACGCCGGTGCCGGGGCCGACCTCAAGCACCGGCAGGCCGGATTTCGGATTGACGATCGAGGCCATCTTGCGGGCGGTGATGGAACTGGTGGGAACGATCGAGCCGACCGTCTTCGGCTTGTCGATCCAGCCCCTGAAGAACTTCAGCTCGTCGTCGAACTTCTCCGCCAGCGACTTGCGCAACCCGGGACCACGTGCCATGCGAGCTCTCCTCAACGCTCCCCGACCCGCTAATTAGCAGCTAGGTGGGACAAGGCAAGGCGTCAACCTGGCATAAGGTGTTGATGACGCTCGGGAAGCAATCCCCGGGACATGCCCTTCAACCTCTCAGCGGTCGCTGAAGGATTCGAAAAAGTCCTTCATGCGGGCGAAGAAGCCGCTCGACTGGGGCGAATTGTCCTGCGAGGACAGCTGCTCGAACTCTTCCAGGAGCTCACGCTGCCGGCGCGAC
>NZ_RZOJ01000223.1:0-10015 GCF_003998845.1 Mesorhizobium sp. M4A.F.Ca.ET.022.05.2.1
AGGCACATCTGCTCGCGCGCTTCCCCGACCTGAAACTGGTGCCCGGGAAGCAACCGGTGTTCCGCGGCTGGGAGTTCCGCGCGCCTACCACCCTCAATGTTGCCTTCGGAGGCGCTGCCCAATGATCAGCCAGAGCACCATCGACACGCTGCGCAAGACCGAGGTCGGCGCGCGCAACCTGTTCATCGATGGCGTCCAGACGGCGGGCGCGACTGGCGCCACCTTGCCGGTGATCTCGCCGATCGACGGACGCCCATTCGCCAGCATCGCCGACGGCAATGCCGCCGATGTGGATCGCGCGGTGCTCGCTGCCCGCAAGGCCTTCGAGAAAGGTTCCTGGTCGCGCGCGGCTCCCGCCTTTCGCAAGAAGGTGCTGACGAAGCTCGCCGAACTGGTCGAGAGGCACGCCGACGAACTCGCCGTGCTCGGCGTGCGCGACAACGGCACCGAGATCGGCATGGCCTACAAGGCCGAGCCGGTGTCGGCGGCCGGCACCATCCGCTACTACGCCGAGGCGATCGACAAGATCTATGGCGAGATCGCGCCGACTGCCGACAATGTGCTGGGCCTGATCCACAAGGAACCGCTCGGCGTCGTAGGCGTCATCGTGCCGTGGAATTTCCCGCTGATGATTGGCGCCTGGAAGATCGCGCCGGCGCTCGCCGCCGGCAACTCGATCGTCGTCAAGCCGCCGGAAATCGCCTCGCTGACGCTGCTGCGGCTGGCCGAGCTTGCTGCCGAGGCCGGGTTGCCGGAAGGCGTTTTCAACGTCGTCACCGGCCGCGGCGCGGTGGCCGGCGAGGCGCTCGGCCTGCATATGGATGTCGACGCCATTGCCTTCACCGGTTCCGGTCCGGTCGGCCGCCGCCTGCTCGACTATTCGGCGCGCTCCAATTTGAAGCGCGTCTTCCTCGAGCTCGGCGGCAAGTCGCCCAACATCGTCTTTGCCGACGCGCCGGACCTCAGCCAAGCGGCCGTCGTGTCGGCCAATGGCATCTTCCGCAATTCCGGGCAGGTCTGCGTCGCCGGTTCCCGCCTGCTCGTCCAGGCGTCGATCTACGACCGCTTCATGGACGAGCTCCTCAAGGCGACCACGAAGCTGAAAGTCGGCGATCCGCTCGATCTCGGCAGCGATGTCGGCGCGGTGTCGAGCGCCGAGCAGTTGACCAAGAATCTCAACTTCGTCGCCAAGGCGGCGGAGGAGGGCGCCCGCCTCGTCACCGGCGGTGAGCGCATCCTGACCGAGACCGGCGGCAGCTATATGGCGCCGACCATCTTCGAGAACGTGACCGAAAAGATGCAGCTCGCTCGCGAGGAGGTGTTCGGCCCCGTGCTCGGCGTCATGCGCTTCGATACCGAGGAGGAAGCTGTGAGCCTCGCCAATGCGACCGTCTACGGCCTGGCCTCCGCCGTGTGGACCTCGAACCTGTCGACGGCGCACCGCATGGTGCGCGCCATCAATGCCGGCGTCGTCCACGTCAACACCTATGGCGGCGCCGACATCACCGTGCCGCTCGGCGGCGTCAAGCAGTCCGGCTTCGGTCGCGACAAGTCGCTGCACGCCATCGACAAATACACCGACCTTAAGACGGCATGGATCGCGCTCGGCTGACGGCGGTCTAACGCTGCTGGATCAGCGTCCGCGCCGCATCCGCGCCCGCGGCAAGGATGCGATCCGACAGGTCCGTCCCCTGTACGGCGCGGGCCAGTTGCAGCGCGCCGATGAGCGTCGCGAACACACCCAGCGCCACGCCTTCCGGATCCTTGCCCTGCGGCAGCGCTGCGGCAACTTTCAGCACCTGTGACAGGAAGCGCTCGGTATAGACCTCGCGCGTTTCCGGTGGCTGGCGCGCGATCTCGGGCAACAGCGCCGCGGAGGCGCAGCCCTTTTCCGGATTGTCCCGATGCTCGGCCGACAGATACGCTTCTATGGCCTTTTCCGGGCCGCCCGAAGCCAACAATTCCTGAATTTGCCGCGACTGGGCATCCAGCGCCGCGGCCACGCTTTCGCGGACAAGCTCCGCCTTCGATTGAAAGTGCGGGTAGAAGGCCCCGTTCGTAAGCCCGGCGTCGCTCATGATGGTCGCCAGTCCGGACGCAGCGATGCCGTCGCTTCTAAAGCGTTCGGCGGCGACTTCCATGATCCGGCCGCGTGAGGCGTCCTTGCGGCCCTTTTCATAGCGCATGGCTGTACGTCCTTTCCGCTATTGCATTATGGTCATAATATTATATTATAGGCGTAATTTAATTGGCCGGAAAGACCGGCCTTGGCGATTTTGGAGCATGACATGAATGCGAATTCCGGAAAGACCGCTGTTGTGACCGGAGCCTCCTCGGGCATCGGCCGCGCCAGCGCCGAGGCCTTGGCGCGGGCGGGATTTACCGTCTTCGGGACAAGCCGCCGCGCGGCCGGCAACGGCCCGGACGGGGTAACCATGCTGGCCTGCGACGTAACCGATGTCGAGGCCATCACCGCACTCGTCTCGACGGTGCTCTCGCGTACCGGCCGGATCGATGTGCTGGTCAACAATGCCGGCGTCGGCATGATTGGCGGCGCCGAGGAATTCTCGATCGCGCAGGTACAGGCACTGTTCGACGTCAATCTGTTTGGCGTCGTGCGCATGACCAACGCGGTATTGCCGTCGATGCGGCGGCATGGCGAAGGGCGCATCATCAACATCGGCTCGATATTGGGTCTCGTGCCGGCGCCGTATTCGGCCCACTATTCGGCGGCCAAGCACGCGATCGAGGGCTATTCGGAATCGCTCGATCACGAGGTTCGTGCCTTCAACATTCGCGTCTCCGTCATCGAGCCGGCATTCGTGCGCACCGTCTTCGACCAGAACGGGATAGAGCCGGATTCCCTGTTGCAGGAATATGATCGGGCGCGCGCCGGAGTCGACGCCCTGCTTCGCGATGTGATGCCGAAGGCCGACCGGCCGGAAGTGGTGGCGGATGTGGTCGTCAAGGCCGCGACCGATGCCCGTCCGCGGCGGCGCTACACCGCCGGCAAGGCCGCGCGGCAGGTCAGCATGCTGCGCCGCTTTGTCCCCGTCGAGATGTTCGACAAGAGCTTGCGCAAGCAGTTCCGCTTGCCGGTCTGAACAGGCGCAGGGCAGGGGGATTCTCACCGTGCGGCACACCAAAACCACTTTCAGGAAGTTACTGCCATGAAGGCATTCGTTGTCGACAAGTATAACAAGAAGGCCATCCTGCGGCTGGCCGAGATGCCGGAGCCGAAGCTCGGGGTCAGCGATGTCCTGGTCGAGATCCATGCGGCGGCGGTGAACCTTCTCGATTCCAAGGTCAGGACCGGAGAGTTCAAGCTCATCCTGCCCTATAGCCGGCCCTTCATCCTCGGCCACGACGTGGCCGGCAAGGTCATCCGCGTGGGATCGAAAGTTCGCAGGTTCAAACCCGGCGACGAGGTCTATGCGCGGCCGCGCGATGGCCGGATCGGGGCATTCGCCGAGTTCATCGCCATCGATGAAGCCGACGTCGCCCTGAAGCCCAGCAATCTCAGCATGGAGGAGGCGGCCTCGATCCCCCTGGTCGGTCTGACCGCCTGGCAGGTGCTCGTTGAAAGGGCAAAGCTGAGCAAAGGACAGAAGGTCTTCATCCAGGCCGGCTCCGGCGGCGTCGGCATATTCGCGATCCAACTGGCAAAGCATCTCGGCGCGACCGTTGCGACGACGGCGAGCGCAACAAGCGCTGCTCTGGTCAAGGGCCTCGGCGCCGATGTCGTCGTCGACTACCGGAAAGACGACTTCGAAAAAATCCTGTCGGGCTACGATATCGTCGTGAACAGCCAGGACGCCCAAACACTCGAAAAGTCGCTCACTGTGCTCAAACCCGGCGGCAAGCTCATCTCGATCTCCGGCCCGCCGGATCCCGAATTCGCCAGGGAAAAGGGGTTGAACCTGGTGTTGAGGACGCTCCTGCGCCTTCTTAGCCGCGCCATTCGGTCCAAAGCCAGGCGCCGTGGCGTCAGCTTTTCGTTCCTGTTCATGTGGGCGCAGGGCGACCAGTTGGGCAAGATCACCGCCCTCATCGAGTCCGGCGCGATCCGCCCGGTTGTCGATCGGGTCTTTCCCTTCGAAGCGACCAACGAGGCCCTGGCCTACGTCGAAACGGGACGCGCCAAGGGCAAGGTGGTCATCAAGGTCAGATAGCGACGGCCATCTTTGGGGTTCGCAATGACTTTCGCTTGGCCAATGACTTTCGCTTGGCGTTGACTCGCGCCCGCCAGCCAACCCTCACCCCAGCAAGTTGCGCGCCGTGCGCATGAAGATCCTCGACCCGATCGGGATCAGGTCGTCCGGAAAATCATAGTCCGGATTGTGCAGCGCCGGATAGCGCTCGCCGGCGCCGAGGAAGAACATCGCCGACTTGGCGCTGTGGCCGAACAGGCCGAAATCCTCCGAGGCCCGCATCGGCAGGGCTTCTTCGCTGTGGTCGACGCTTTCTTCATCGAGCGCGCGGCGCAGGTGCGCCACCGCGTCCGGCGCGTTGACACTGGCGACGAAGATCTCGTGATAGTCGGAGCTTAAGGCCAGGCGATGCCGGCCGGCGATTTCCGCGGCCAGCGCTTGAGCGGCGGCGCAGAGATCCGCCATGCGCTCGTCGCGCCGGGTGCGCAGCGTCGCCCAGACCTCAGCATGGGCGGGCGCGATGCCGAACACGGCTTCGCCCATCTCGGCATGGGTGACGGTCACCATTGAGAAGTCGTCGTCGGCGAAGCTGCCGCGCCCGAGCGCCGGCAGCGCCGGCATCAGCTCACTGATCGCCAGCATCGGCGAGATGCCGGTCTCGGGCATCGACGAATGCGCGGTCTTGCCCTCCAGCACGATGCGCATACCGCGCGAGGCGCAGTTGACCACGCCGCTCTTCAGCCGCACCTCGCCGAACGGCACGCCGGGCAGATTGTGCAGCGAGAAGGCGAAATCCGGGGTGATCTCGCTGAAGCGCGGATCGGCGACGACGCCGGCCGCGCCATTGCCGGTTTCTTCCGCCGGCTGGAACATCAGCACGACGCGGCCGCTAGCCGGCCGCTCACGTCCGAGCTGACGGCCGAGCGCGGCCAGGATCGCGGTGTGCCCGTCATGGCCGCACATATGCGACTTGCCCGGCACCTGCGAGGCATGCGGCACGCCGGAGAGTTCCTCGATCGGCAACGCGTCGAGTTCCGAGCGGAACAGTACGGTCGGGCCGGCTCGGCCGCTGTCGTAGACCGCCGCAACACCGTGTCCGCCCAGTCCGGTCAGCACCTTGTCCGGCCCCGTGTCGGCGAGGAAGGAGACGACTTCCGTTGCCGTTTTCTCCTCCTCATTCGAAATCTCCGGCTGCCGGTGCAGCTTGCGCCGCCACGCGGTCAGCTCGACAATATCCTGATTGGTCAGGGTCATGCTTCTTGGCCTCCGATGACGACTTGCTAGCCACAAATGGCCGTGCCCGCCACGGTCCAGGTTCCGGGCTCGGGCGGGCCAGGCCACCGGCCCTACTTCACGCGGTTGGGGCACAGCGCCTTGAACTGCTCCAGCGTATAGTCGTAGCCGGAAGCGCCGGAGCCATCGAGCACCACATTGTCATCAATCGATGTGATCAGATAGTCCGTCGTCACATCGGTGCCCTTGTTGCGGCCCTGGAACAGCATGTTGGCGCCATAGAAGGTGGTGAACTTGCCGGTCTTGCAGTTGGCGGTGATCTCGAAGTGCAGAGGCGACTTCATTTCCGCGTCGATGCAATCCTTGGAGAAATCGTGGCCATATTCGCGGCAGTAGACGCCCGCCTTCTGCCTGTCGTGTTTAGCCAGGATGCTGGCGTGCGTGGAGCCGATGCCCGTCTTTTTCACGATGGTAAGTTCCATTCCCACCCTGGCGCCGTAGTAAATCGTACTCGCCTGCGCTGCTGTCGCGAGGATCAAGGCGGTGAGGACAACCAAAAGATGTCGCATGGAAACTTCTCCCTTGACCGGAGAGGTTTCACGCGAGCGATCGTCGGGTCAAGCCCCTGCGGCGGTTCATCGTTTCGCGACAACGCCGAGCCGCTTACCCTTTGTTTGACGCAATTCCGGGCGGCCGACGGTCAGCCGAACCGGCGTGCGCCGGTGGGACTGCATTTTGCCTCGCCTGGCCCAATCGCCGCCGATGCGGAAGAGGATGGCCATTATGAGGAGACCCTTTATAACGGTCGACAAGATTGCGATAACCATGAGGAGACGATGCGCTACATACGTCCGCATTCAATCGAAGATGCCGTTGGCCAATTGGCCGGGTCGGCCGGCACGGCCGCCATCCTCGCCGGAGGCAGCGACCTGCTGGTGAGGATGAAGGGCGGCTTCATCGAACCCGACCTGATCGTCGACATCAAGGCCATTGAGGGCCTGAGCGAGATCCGCGAAACCGCAGAAGGCTTCAGCATCGGCGCCGCCGTCCCCTGCGCCGTGCTGGGCGAGAGCGCTTCCTTGAAGAAGGCGTGGCCGGGCGTCGTCGAGGCGGCGAAGCTGATCGGCTCCAAGCAGGTGCAGGGACGCTGCACCATCGTCGGCAATCTCTGCAATGCCTCGCCGGCCGCCGACAGCGTGCCGGCGCTGGTAGCCGCCGGCGCCAGGGCAGTCGTTGCCGGATCTTCGGGCAAGCGCACGATTGCCGTGGAGGCGGTGCCGACCGGTCCGGGCCGGACCTCGCTCGCCAAGGGCGAGATCATCGAGGCGATCCTGCTCGACAAACGTGCGCCGCATTCGGGCGATGCCTATCTGCGCTTCATTCCGCGCACCGAGATGGACATCGCCGTGGTCAGCGCCGGCGTGAACCTGACCCTCGACGAGCAGGGCGTGGTCAAGGCGGCCCGCGTGGCGCTGGGTGCCGCGGCGCCGACGGTGCTGCTGGTGGACGAGGCCGCCGAGGCCCTCATCGGCAGGACGCTCGACGAAGCAGCGCTCGAGCGGCTGGCCAAGGTCTGCTCCGGCGCCTGCCGTCCCATCGACGACAAGCGGGGCACCATCGAGTTCAGACGGAAAGTTGCGGGTGTGCTGGCCAGGAGAGCCGCCACGACCGCCTATCAGCGCGCAGGAGGCAAGTGATGGCCGGTGTAGCAGTCTCAACGACAATCAACGGCGATCACGTCGAATATCTTTGCCAGCCGGACGAGACCCTGCTCGACGTGCTGCGCGACCGGCTCGGGCTGACCGGCGCCAAGGAAGGCTGTGGCACCGGCGACTGCGGTGCCTGCAGCATCATCCTCGACGACCGGCTGGTCTGCTCCTGCCTGGTGCTTGGCGCCGAGGCTGAAGGCCGGCGCGTCGAGACCGTCGAGGGCATGGCGCATGGCGAGAAACTGCATCCGCTGCAGCAGAAATTCCTCGAGCACGCCGCGCTTCAGTGCGGAATCTGCACGCCGGGTTTTTTGATCGCGGCGAAGGACCTTTTGGCCAAGAACCCCGACCCGACCGAGGAGGAAATCCGCTTCGGCCTCGCCGGAAACCTCTGCCGCTGCACCGGCTATGACAAGATCGTGCGCGCCGTCCAGGACGCGGCGAACGTGATGAAGGGAGCCTGAGATGAATTTCGATCCGCGCTACTCGGGACGCAATTTCTCTTCCGTCGGCACGCGCCCCATTCGCCCCGACGGCGTCGACAAGGTGACCGGCCGCGCCCGCTATGGCGCCGACTTCAACATGGCCGGCCAGCTCGTCGGGCGCGTGCTGCGCAGCCCACACGCCCATGCGATCATCAGGAAGATCGACACCTCGAAGGCCGAAAAACTCGCCGGCGTGAAGGCGGTGGTCACCGCGGCCGACCTGCCAGACCTTACCGATGGCGATGCCGCCATGTACGACATCCTCGACAATTGCATGGCGCGCACCAAGTCGCTCTATGACGGCCACGCGGTGGCCGCGGTCGCCGCCGTCGATGCCCGCACCGCCAGGCAGGCGCTGAAGCTGATCGAGGTCGACTACGAGGTGTTGCCGCATGTGACCGATGTCGACGAGGCGATGAAGCACACCGCACCGCTCGTCAACGACGCCACCTTCACCGAGGGCCTCGAGGAAAAGCCGGCAAAGCCGTCCAACGTCACCAAGCGCAGCCAGTTTGGCCATGGCGACGTCCATCAGGGTTTCGGCCAGGCCGACTTCATCGTCGAGCGCTCGTTCAAGACCGAGCAGACGCACCAGGGCTATATCGAGCCGCATGCCTGCGTGGCGAGCGTCAGCACCGACGGCACAGCCGAGCTGTGGGTCTGCACGCAGGGCCACTTCGTCTACCGCCAGCACTGCGCGCAACTGCTTGGCATCGAAGCCTCGAAGCTGCGCGTCACCTCCTCCGAGATCGGCGGCGGCTTCGGCGGCAAGACCCATGTCTGGGCCGAACCGGTGGCGCTGGCGCTGTCGCGCAAGGCCGGACGGCCGGTGAAGCTGGTGATGACCCGCGACGAGGTGTTCCGCGCCTCGGGCCCGACCAGCGCCACCTCGATCGACGTCAAGATCGGCGCCCGCAAGGACGGCACCATCACCGCCGCCGAAGCGACGCTGCGCTACACGAGCGGCCCCTATGCCGGGACGTGGGCCGAGATCGGCGCCATGACCGCCTTCGCCTGCTACAAGCTTGAGAACGTTAAGACCGTCGGCTACGAAGTACTGGTCAACCGGCCGAAGACCGCCGCCTATCGCGCGCCCTCGGCACCCATGGCGGCCTTCGCGGTGGAAAGCGCCGTCGATGAGCTGGCCAAGGAGATCGGCATCGACCCGGTCGACTTCCGCATCAAGAATGCGGCTCACGAAGGCACACGCTCCTCCTACGGCCCGGTCTACGGCCCGATCGGCATCGGCCCGACACTGGAGGCGGCGAAGAACCATCCGCACATGAAGGCGCCGTTGGCGAAGAACCAGGGCAGGGGCATGGCCTGCGGCTTCTGGTTCAACTTCGGCGGCCAGACCTGCACCGACCTGAACATCGGCATGGACGGCTCGGTCTCGCTGGCCGTCGGCACGGTCGACGTCGGTGGTTCACGGGCCTCGTTGTCACTGGTGGCGGCGGAGGAGCTCGGCATCGACTATTCGCAAGTCAAGGCGATCGTCGCCGACACGTCATCCCTCGGTTACAACGACATGACCGACGGCAGCCGCGGCACCTTCTCCTCCTCCATGGCGACAATCTCGGCCGCCCGCAACGCGATCAAGATCCTGCGTGAGCGCGCCGCGCAGATGTGGGACATCTCGGTCGATGACGTCGCCTGGGAACAGGGCCACGCGGTCGCCAAGGGCGAGAAGCACGGCAATCTCGGCAAACTGTCGCTGCAGGAGATCGCCGCCGATTCCGGCAAGACCGGCGGACCGATCGCCGGCCACAGCGAGCTGGTCGCCGACGGCGCCGGCGTGTCCTTCGCCACCCATATCTGCGACATCGAGGTCGATCCCGACACCGGCGCCACCAGGGTGATCCGCTACACCGTGGTGCAGGATGCCGGCAAGGCGGTGCACCCGACCTATGTCGAGGGCCAGTACCAGGGCGGTGCCGCGCAAGGCATCGGCTGGGCGCTCAACGAGGAGTATATCTACGGCAAGGACGGGCGCCTGCAGAACCCCGGCTTCCTCGACTACCGCATCCCGGTTTGCTCGGACCTGCCGATGATCGACACGCAGATCCTTGAGATCCCCAACCCCAACCACCCCTATGGGGTGCGCGGCGTCGGCGAGACCTCGATCGTGCCGCCGCTGGCGGCGATCGCCAATGCGGTGTCGAACGCCGCTGGCGTGCGCATGACGCACATCCCGATGTCGCCGCCGCGGATCCTGGCGGCGATCGAGGCGGAACGGGAAGGCTAGAGCAATGCTGAAAAGCGCTAAGCGGTTTTCGGCTTACGCCACGGTCCAATGAGGTTCTGGCGCTGATGGTCGAAGTGACGCTCTGGGGATCGCTTGGCGCGCTCGCCGGAGGCCAGAGTAAGGTCGAGGTCGAGGCCAAGGACATCAGGGAGCTGTTCCGGAAACTTTCGGAACAGTATCCCACCTTCGAGC
>NZ_RZOJ01000224.1:0-10010 GCF_003998845.1 Mesorhizobium sp. M4A.F.Ca.ET.022.05.2.1
ATCTCGACCCAGGGCCTGAGCTCCACCTCGAAGCTCCAGGCGCTGCGGTGCTGGCGGTGGACCGCAAGATAGGTCTCGGCAATCGCGTCCGGCGACAGGCGGCGATCCGGCCGGTCCGGCTCGGCCGCCTGCCCGGGCGGCTCGATCTGGCCGTCGATGATGAAATGCGCAACGTGGATGTTCTTTGGGCTGAGCTCGCGCGCCATCGACTGCGCCAGTCCGCGCAGGCCGAATTTCGGCATGGCGAAGCCGGCCGATCCCGAAAAACCTTTCAGGCTTGCCGTGGCGCCGGTGAACAGGATCGAGCCGGAACCGCGCGCCAGCAGCCGCAGCGCCGCCTGCTGGCCAACAAGGAAGCCGCCATAGGCGCCAACCAGCAGCGCCTGTTTCACGGCGTCCGGGTCGAGCTCGGCGATCGGTCCGCGCGTGCGCCCGCTGGCGTTGAAAACCGCGACATCGAGCGAGCCGACCTCGTCGGCGGCCTCGAACAGTCGGGCAACGGAGGCGGCATCCGATACATCCGCTTCCACCGCCTGTGCGCCGGTCTCGCCGGCAAGTGCCGCAAGCTTGTCGACATTGCGAGCGGCAAGGACGACTCGGAAACCTTCCTTGCTGAGAAGCCGCGCCAACGATGCGCTGAGGCCAGCACCAGCGCCTGCGATCACTGCGACATTGGCTGCCATGATTTCCTCCTGCGAATGCGGCACGGCTGGCGTGGCCGACACCTCTTCATCGGACAGCGTCGCGCCTTCGGCGGCAAGAGGCAAGAACGGTGTTGCTCGATTTTGGCCGCCCGGCGCAAAAGGGGGCCGGTCCCGACGGCAGGTTCCATCGCGACACCGCGAAACGCTTGCCTGCAGGACCGATCCGTCCGACAGGTGGTTCAACGGCGATTCGAGGAGCGACCATGCAACCAATCTGGGCCGTCGGCCTGATGACAGGCACCGTACTCGACGGCAATATTGACGTGGCGCTGATCAAGACCGACGGCGAGCGCATCGCCGACTTCGGCACCTACACGCTGGCGCCCTACCCGCAATCGATCCGCAGCCTTTTGGAGGAGACGCTGCGGCGGGCGCGCCTCTGGAACTTCGAGGGACCGGAGCCGGAGATCTTCCGCGAGGCCGAGGAGGCGCTGACGCGCGCGCAGTCGGCGGCGGTCAAGGATCTCGTGGAAGGCCAGGGCATGACGATGGCCGATATCGGCGTCGTCGGCTTCCACGGCCAGACCGTTCTGCACCGCGCCCCGCAGCCGGGGCAGATCGGCCGCACCCGTCAACTCGGCGACGGCGAATTGATGGCCGCCATTCTCGGCACCAAGGTCGCCTATGATTTCCGCTCGGCCGACGTCGCCGCCGGGGGACAGGGCGCGCCGCTCGCCGCCGCCTATCACGCGGCGCTGCTCAAGGAGGCGGACGCCAGCGGCGACACCGCCGTGCTCAATCTCGGCGGCGTCGGCAACGTCACCTGGTGGGACGGCAAGGACAACATCGTTGCCTTCGACACCGGTCCGGCCAATGCGCCGGTCAACGATTTCATCAAGGCGAAGGGCCTCGGCGAGATGGACCGCGACGGCAGGCTGGCGGCGGCCGGCACGGTCGACGAGGAACGGCTCGCGCTGCTGCTTCAACATCCGTATCTCACCAAACCCTATCCGAAATCGCTCGACCGTTTCGACTTCACCGCGGCGATGGCGGAAGGGCTCGGCACCGAGGACGGCGCGGCCACGCTGACCGCTTTCACCACCGCCGCCGTCGGCAAGGCGCTCGATCTCCTGCCGCGCCGACCGAAGCGGCTCGCGGTCAGCGGCGGCGGCCGCCGCAATCCGACCATGATGGCGATGCTTGCCAGCCGCGCTGGCGTCGAAGTCGTGCAGGCGGAGACCCTCGGCTGGAAGGGCGACGCGGTCGAGGCCGAGTGCTTCGCCTTCCTGGCGGTGCGCGTGCTGCGCGGCCTGCCGATCAGCTTTCCGAGCACGACAGGCGTGCCGCAGCCGATGCGCGGCGGGAGGCTGGCCGGGTAGGTTCCCGTTCGACGCAATTGCGGACGGAAACCGCTTCACACTTTCCTGGAATTGCTCTGATCAGAGGGCGAGCAGGCTCTTCTGCAGGAAGATGCGGCTGCGGCCGAGCGGAAAGTCATCCAGCGCGCCGAATGGCCGGTAACCCTGGCGCTCATAGGCCTTGACCGCTTTCGGATTGAAAGTGTCGATCCAGGCGCCGTGGCAGCCGCGCGCCACCGCCTCCTGTTCGGCGGCCTCCAGCATCTGGCCTGCCATGTGCTGGCCGCGCAGGCTCTCATCGACCCACAGCCATTGCACGAACAGCCAGCCCCAGGCGGTGTAGCCGGAGATGCCGGCGACCACCTTGCCCGCCTCGTCGCGCACGAAGACGGCGAGCGACTTTCGGCCCGAGGCGCCGACATCGGCGTCGTTAAAGGCCGTGAGTTGCTCGCCGAGGAAGGCGAGTTCCTGCGCCGAAGGATCGGCGGTGGTCTCAAGCGTCGTCTTCATCGCTTCGGCCCGTTCGGTTCCATTTGCCAGCCTTAGCGAAGGACCGAACAGGGACGCAAGCTTACTGCTGGGCAGTGCCTGCCGAGCGCCATGCCGCCGCCGAAGCGGCGACCAGCATCAGCAGGGCCGCGATCACGGCGCAATTGGCGAAGCCGAGGCTCGTATAGAGCGGCCCGAAGCCGGCGGTGCCGATGGAGACGGCGAGATAGGTGACGGAGCTGTTCAGGCCCATGATGGTGCCGCGCTGCGTGGGGTCGAGCGCGGTCAGGCGCATCACCAGGACGTTCAGCCCGAAATGGTTCGCAAGGCCCCAGAGGGCGATCGTCGCCATGAGCAGGCCGAAGCTGCCGCTGGCGGTGGCCATGGCGACATAGACGGCCGCCACCAGCAGATAGGCGAACGGCATGACGCGCCGGGCGCCGAGGCGATCGATGACGCCGTCGAGCAGTGCCGCCGCGCCAAACCCGAAACCATAGGCGAGTGCGGCCAGGCCATTGGCGCTGACCGGCTCGCCGAGGCCCTGGTGAAGGTGATCGCCGAGATAGCCGTAGACGCCGTAGAAGGCGGTCATGAAGGCGCCGCAGGCGATCAGCAGCGGCAGGATGCCGGGAACGGCGAGCGCCCCGAGCGGTGAAGGCGCCGGACCGCTTTTCTTGCTGTCGCGCAGCGAACTCATTGTCAGGCCGACGACGGCGATCGCGGCCAGGAGCGCGACGGCGGCGAAGACGGCGCGCCAGTGCACGAGATCGGCAAGCACGGCCGACAGCGAGACGCCGGCCACCATGGAGAGCGTCCAGCCGGTCAGCACGACGCCGATGGTGCCGCTTTCGCGGCCTGGCGGCGCGATCGCCGCCGAACTCGCGTAGATCGCCGGCATGGCGACGCCGGCGGCGATGCCGGCGACAAGCTGGGCCGCGACCAGCGCCGTCACCGTCGGTGCCAGCGCGCTGGCGACCAGGGCCAGCGCCAGCAGCAGCAATGCGCCCTGCAGCATGCGGCGCGCGCCCACCCGGTCGATATAGCGGGCAAGGAAGAGCGCGCTGGCCGAGGTGCCGAGGCCAAACGCGGCGGCCGCGCTCATCACCGCCGGCACGCTCGTCCCGAACGAGGTCGCCACGGCGGGCGCGATCGGGCCGAGAACCAGCGAGTTGGAACCGATGACGGCGATGCAGCCGGTCAGGAGATAGGCGAGCGCCGGGATTGGCGGCCGGGGCGCCGCCACCAGAATTGCTGATTGATCACTGTTCGACATATGCTCATAATGGCCGTATTTAATTCGGCATCAATGAGGAATTCCGATATGGATGAAGAAACAGATGGCATTCAGCGGAACAGGCAGCCTGCCCGCGATATCGACCCTATCGACCGAAAGATATTAGGCATCCTGGTCGACGACGCGACCATCAGCTACGCCGAGCTCGGCGATCGCGTCGGCCTGTCGCCGCCGGCGGCGCATGAGCGGGTGAAGCGCCTCAAGCGCAGCGGCGCCATCCGCGCCACGGCGGCGATCATCGACCCCAGAGCGGTGAAGAAGCCGCTGCTCGCCTTCGTGCATATCGACACCAGGGGCTGGGGCAAGACGCCGGAGCTGATGGCGGTGTCCGAGTTCCCCGAAGTCGAGGAGATCCATACGGTGGCCGGCGACACCTGCATGCTGCTCAAGGTCCGCACCGAGGACACGCGCGCGCTGGAGGGATTGCTGTCACGGCTTTACGAAACGCCGGGCGTCACCTCGACGCGCAGCTATGTGGTGCTGTCGACCTATCTCGAGCGGCCGGTGCAGCCCGGCATCACGCAAGAATGGCCGGCGCCCCGGCATATGGCGACGCCGGTCTACTAGAGCATGATGCCGGAAAGTGTGAAGCGGTTTTCGGACGACATCATGCTCTATTTCTTTGATTTAGAGCCGGATTCAGATTTCACGTCGATTCGACCTGAAATCATCCGGCTCCGGGCGTCACCCTCGCTGCAAGCTGCACACGCTTCTGCACAAAATTTACGCATGCAATAATTTCTCATAACGCGTTGAAACTTGAAAACTTGTCTGTAAAGTTTCACCTTGCAGGTGCGCGCCGGCGCGCTCTAACTAGGTGCCGGGGCAGTCGCATGGGGCCAAAGGTTTGGATATCCATGCCGCGAGGGTTGGAATGGCGATGACGCACAAGACGATGGAGGATTTCGCCCGTTCCTGCGGCGTCTCCAGACCGACGCTGTCGAAATATTTCGACGATCCGACCAGCGTCAAGCCAGCGACCAGGAAGCGCATCGAGGAAGCGCTGCGCTCCTCCGACTATCAGCCCAATCTGTTTGCCCGCAACCTCAACCGCAAGCGCACCCGCAGCATCGGCATCGTCGTGCCGACGGTGACCGACCCGTTCTATTCGGAGATGGTCAGCCGCATCGAGCTTCGGCTGCGCGACGAAGGCTACTGGCCGATCGTCATTTCCTCGCACGGCTCGACCGAGCTCGAGGTCGAGGCGACGCGCACCATCCTATCCTTGAAGGTCTCCGGCGCGCTCGTCGCGCCGCTCGGGCGGCGCTCCGATCACCGCACGCTGGAGAAGCTGACGCAGGCCATCCCGATCGTTTATTTCGACACTTATCTCGAAGGCGGCACGCCCTTCGTCGGCAACAACAACACGCAGAGCGTCGCGACGATCGTCGAGTATCTCTGCCGATCGGGCGACGCGCCGGTCTATTTCGACATTCCGCATGTCAACCACAACTCGCCCGAACGGCTGGCCAGCTATGTCGCCTCGATGAAGCGGCTCGGGCATGAGCCGATCTCCATCGGCAATACCAGGGACTACACTTGGGATTTCGAGCGGATCGGCTACGAACAGACCGAGAGGATGCTTGCCAGTGGCGGCCTGCCGGGCAAGACCATCCTGTGCAACAACGACCGTCTCGCCTTCGGCGTGATGGCGGCCGCCTTCTCGAAGGGGATCAAGGTCGGCCGCAAGGCGGACTGCGACCTCAGGGTCGCGGCGCATGACGATCATCCGCTCAGCCGCTACACCTGCCCCGGCCTCACCACCATGGCGCAGGACTTCGCCGCCATGGCCGGGCGCAGCGTCGAGACGCTGCTGGCGCTCCTCAACGAGGACGAGACGGCGGTCGCGCCCAAGGTCAATCTCGACGCGACTTTGGTGATGCGTCAGTCGGCTTGATCTTTCACGAAAGCGCGATCGAATTCACGCCATGCGGTAACAGCCGCCTCTACCGCCTGCCGCGCCGCCGGGCCGTGGCGGCCCATCGAGACGAAGCCGTGGATCTGGCCCGGCCAGCGCTTGAGCACCATCGGTACACCGTCTTCCTGGAGACGTTTCGCATAGGCCTCGCCCTCGTCGGCGAGGATATCGTGGCCGGCAACGGCAACGAAGGCGGGGGCAACACCTGCAAGGATTGCGGCCTTCAACGGCGAGACGCGCCAGTCGCCTATTTCGCTTGGATCTCGGACATAGTGGTTGCGGAACCAGGCCATGGTCGAGGCGGTCAGGCCGAAACCCTCGGCGAAGCGGCGATAGCTGTCCGCCGTCTGTGATGCATCGGTGTTTGGATAGAGCAAAAGCTGCGCGGCGAGCGGGATGCCATCGTCCCGCGCGAGCAGGCTGAGCACGGTGGCCAGGTTGCCGCCGGCGCTGTCGCCGGCAACGGCAATGCGCCGCGCATCGATGCCGAGAGCGGCGGCCTCATCCCGCATGAAGGAGAGCACGGCGCGGCAGTCCTCGACCGCCGCCGGAAACTTGTGCTCCGGCGCCAGCCTGTAGGCGGGTGAAACGACGACGCAAGCCGCGATGTTGGCGAACCAGCGGCAGATCTCGTCATGCGAGTCGAGATTGCCGATCACCCAGCCGCCGCCGTGCAGATAGAGCAGCGGCGGAGCAGCCTGGGCCGGCGCCCCCTGCCCGCGATAGATTCTTACCACCAGCGATCCGCCGGGTCCGGCGAGCGTGCGCTCACCGACCGATCCAACCGGCTCGCGCTCGCCCTGCAGCTCCGGAAAGCCCTGGTCATAGGCGCGGCGCGCCTCGTCGGGAGTGCCGGTCTCGAACGGCGGGGGGGCAGCCTGCCGGCCGAGTTCGAGCACGTGGCGGGCTTGCGGATCGAGCCCGGTTGCCGTCGAGGGCGATGTCGTCATCGGGCGGCCTCCCGTCAGGCCAGCAGGCTCGTCGCCTCGTCCTCGGCGAGAAGCGGCGGCTGGTCGACGGTGCCATTGACGGCAACCGATCCGCGGCTCTCGCCCGAGGCGAGGATCGCCTCCATGATCTCCAGCACATGCAGCGCCAGTTCGCCGGAGGCGCGCGGCCTCCTGCCTTCGGACAGCGACCGGACCAGATCGGCGACACCGAGCATGCGGTAGTTGGCGCGGTCGGGCGCGGCATAGGGCCAGTTGCGCGCGCCGTAGAGCTCGCCGTCGCTCTCGAAATCCTTCCAGTCGGCGCCGCGCGCCGACAGCGAGACGGTGCCGCCGAACGTGTCGGGATCGGGGAGTTTCAGCGAGCCCTCGGTGCCGTGCAATTCGATCGGATGGTTGGAGTGCCTGAAGACATCCCAGGAGGCGCCGAAGGTGACCGTGGCGCCGGAGCGGAATTCGAGCAGCGACAGGATGTTGGTCGGCGTGCCGACCTTGAAGCTGGTGTTCTTGAAGGGACCGTCGGCGGTGATCAGCCGCTCCTCCTGGCCGCGCGTCGCCATGGCCATGACGCGGGCGACCGGGCCGAGCAGGTTGACCAGCATCGTCAGGTAGTAAGGGCCCATGTCGAAGACCGGGCCACCGCCGGGCTGATAGTAGAATTGCGGATTGGGATGCCAGTGCTCCATGCCGCGCCCCATCATGAAGGCCGTGCCGGTCACCGGCCGGCCGATGGCGCCCTCGTCCATCAGGCGGCGCGCACGGCGCCCGGCGGCACCGAGGAAGGTGTCGGGGGCCGAGCCGAGCAGCAGGCCGCGGCTGGCTGCTTCGGCGACCAGCCGGCGGCCGTCGCCGGCCGAGGTTGCCAGCGGCTTTTCGGTGAAGACGTGCTTGCCGGCCGAAAGCGCCGAGAACGAGATGTCGAAATGCGCCGCCGGTATCGTCAGGTTGAGGACAAGTTCGATGTCCGGGTCGGCCAGCAGCGCGTCGGCGCCGAGCGCGCGGATGCCGTATTCCTTGGCATGGAGCGCCGCCATGTCGGCGGAAATGTCGGCACAGGCGCGCAACTCCATCCCGCCGAACAGAGCCGCATTGCGCAGATAGGTCATCGAGATGTTGCCGCATCCGATGACACCGATGCCGAGCTTTGTCTTTGATTTTCCGTGCATTTTCGATCGTACCTCCCAACGCGGCCACGGCTTGGCCGCACCCTGGTGCCAGCAATGGATCACAATCGAAAGCCGCTATACAACATTTTAATTCTTGACGCGCGTAAAAATTTTATGGAGCATATGGAAACGCTGACGCAGCAGATTTTGAAAACAACCGATTGGGGAATTTTGAACTCATGAGCCTCGGAACCAAGGTGCGCCTTGCGCGCCTCTTCTCGCATCCATCGGGGAATCTTTTTGGCGGCGCCGTCGACCACTTCGTCGGCTATGGCGACGTGCGCAAAGGCGGCCTTGCCGACCTGCCGGGCGCGCTGGCGCGCGTCATGGCGGGCAAACCCGACTACGTCAGCATCCAGCCTGGCACCGCCCGCCATCTGTGGCCGCAATATGCGGGCAAGGCTTCCCTGGTGATCCAAGCGGGTTGCTTCACTCCGGACGATCGCATCAGCGAGCTGATCGCAACGCCCGAGGATGCGGTGCGCGCGGGGGCCGATGCGTTGGCCGTGGCCATTCCGGTGCGCGGCGCGACCGAGGGCAAGTACATACGCTGGCTGACCGATTCGGTGAACGCGGCGGCTCGCTACGGCATGCCGGTGGTGGCGCATATCTACCCGCGCGATTTCACCGACGGGGCGAAAATCGTCTTCACCCCCGACGAGATCGCCTATGCGGCGCGCATCGGCTACGAGTCCGGTGTCGACGTGATCAAGATCGGCTACACGGGCGATTTCGAGTCGTTCCGAGAGACCGTCCGGACCTGCCCGGTGCCGGTTGTAATCGCGGGTGGTCCGAAGACCGATACGCTGCTCGGCGCGCTTCAGCAGACGGCGGACGCCATCCGTGCCGGGGCGCGCGGCGCCGTGGTCGGCCGCAATCTCTGGGGGCATGGCGATCCGCAGAAGGCAGCGCTTGCCTTTCGCGGCGTCATCCATGACGGCCTTTCGGCGCAAGAGGCGCTTACGAAGGCGGGTGCCTGAACGATGCCCACCGTCCCCTCGATCCTCGGCTTCGGCGCTATTGCGATCGACGACATCGTCTACGTCGATCAGCCGTTGTCGGCTGGCAAGGGGAAGGTTCTGCAAAGTGCCCGCGCTTTCGGGGGAAATGTCGCGACGGCGCTGGCCGCCGTCGCGCGGCTCGGCGGAACCGCCGGGTTCATCGGATGGCTGGGCACTGGCGCGGACGACGCCGCGCTGCGCGATCTCGTGGCGAGCGGTGTTGAAACCGCATTCGCGCCGCGCCACCCCGACGCGCGCCCGGTGCGCTCGCGCATCACCGTCGGTTCTGACGGGGAACGGTTCATCGCGTATGACGACGATGCGATGCTGGGCACCGCTCCGGAATTTCCGGACGATATTCTTGGCCGCGCGACCGCGCTGATCGTCGATAGCTACGCGATCCGGTCGCTGGATGTCGTGGCCCGGGCTCGCGATCTCGGCCTTGCGATTCTCGGCGATATCGAATGGAGCGCCGGCCCAGCCACGGAGCGGCTGATCGCGCAATGCGACCATCTCATTCTTCCCCTCGGCTTTGCGCGGACTGCCACAGGCCGCCGATCGCCGGCCGAGATGCTCGATGCATTGTGGTTGCCGTCGCGGTCCGCCGTGGTTCTGACCGATGGCGGCAGGGGCGTCTACTATCGCGGGCGCGACGAGACAGGGCTCTGGCACCTGCCCCCGCACCGGGTTGACGTCGTCGACTCGACCGGCGCCGGTGACTGCTTTCATGGCGCCTATGCCCATGCATTGACGCGCGGGGCCGACACCGCAGGCCGGGTGGCGTTCGCGGCCGCGGCGGCAGCCCTGTCCGTAACGGGGCGTGGTGGGCGCGAAGCGCTGCCCACCAACGACCAGGTCACGAAACTTCTGACATCTACGAACGCTCGTCAGCGGTCGAACTGAGACTTGTGGAGGAGGAAGATGGCAGAAGTCATTCTTGAGAATATCTGCAAGACCTACGGGAACAATTTTCACGCCATCGACCAATTGAACCTGTCGGTCGAGGACGGCGAGTTCCTGATCCTCGTCGGCCCGTCCGGCTGCGGCAAATCCACTGCGTTGCGGATGATCGCGGGACTGGAGGACATCACGAGCGGCAGTCTTCGCATCGGCGGCGTCGACGTCGTCGACATGCCGCCCAAGGACCGCGACAGCGCGATGGTCTTCCAGAGCTACGCGCTCTACCCGCACAT
>NZ_RZOJ01000225.1:0-9937 GCF_003998845.1 Mesorhizobium sp. M4A.F.Ca.ET.022.05.2.1
ATGAAATTCAGCACACAGTTCGAAAATCGATCGTGGGTTCCCGGAGGAACCATATGCAGGACAAAAATGCTACAGCGTTCTTTGCGCATCCGGAAGGACACGCGCCAGCCGGATTCCGGATATCGAAGGTCACCGGCCGTCATGGCCGAATGACGGCGGCCTCACAGTTCGGGCCGCTGCGGTTCAGGCTCAGTTGCCCTCGCCGCTCGGCAGCGAGAAGATATAGCCCTCGCCGCGCACCGTGCGCAGGAACTTCGGGTTGGCGGGGTCGGTCTCGATCTTCTTTCGCAGCCGCATGATGCGGATGTCGACCGCCCGCGAAGATTCCGGGTCCTCGACGAAGCCGATCGCTTCGGAGATCGCCGCTCGTGTCAGCAGACGGTTGGCGCGCGTCAGGAAGACTTCCAGTACGTCGAACTCGCTTTTGGCCATGTCGACGACCGCGCCGTTGGCACCGGTGACCAGCCTGCCGTCGAGATCGGCGTGGAATGAGCCGAAGCTCATGCGGCGGCCGGCAGAGGCCGGTTCGGGCTTGGCGGCCTGCGGCTCGGCCGGCTGCGGCACGCGGCGCAGCACGCTGCGCACCCGGGCCAGCACCTCGCGCAGTTCGTAAGGCTTGACGATGTAGTCGTCGGCGCCGAGCTCGAGCCCGACGATGCGATCAAGCGCGGTGCCGGCCGCGGTGGCATAGATGATGCCGATCGGGGTCTTGGAGCGCAGCCAGCGGCCGAACGACAGGCCGTCCTCGCCAGGCATGGCTATGTCGAGGATGGCGAGATGAAAGGATTGCGTCTCAAGCAGGTTCCGCGCCGCGGCGGCACTTTCGGCCGTCGCCACCTCATAGCCGCTGGCGCCGAGATACTCGGCGACGGCATCCCTCAGGTCAGGCTCGTCCTCGACGACGACAATTCTTGCCCGCACTATGCTCTGGCTCCCGCTTTCAGCGGAAAGTAGATTGGGTATAAACATGATGTCCAGCACTCATCTTGAGATGTCTGTCGCAGGGTGGAGAAAAATGGCCGCACGATCCGTCATCGCGCTCGTTTCCGTCGCCGAAGTGGTGGCGGGCGACCTTGCCGACCATCTCGAGCGGCGCGGTCATGACGTGCGCGCGGCGCGCCAGCCCTGGGAAGCGGAATCGCTGCTTTCGGCCAAAGGCATCGACGTGGTGGTTGTCGGCGACAGCCTGAGCCAGGCTGAGGGGCGCGATCTGCTTCGGCGTTATGGCGGCGAGGGCGGACCCGACTTCATCCTGATCTGCCGGCCGACCGACCTGGTCGACAAGGTGCTGGCGCTCGAGCTCGGTGCCGCCGACGTCGTCGAGAGCCCGCTCAACGTCAGGGAACTGGCCGCGCGCATCGGCGGCCTGCTGGCGCGGCGCGGCAGGGCCGCCGGGGAACTGATCGTGCTGGAGAACGCAACCGTCGATCTGAGGTCGGCGATGGTCATGCACCGCTCGGGCGCGGAAGACCAGCTTTCGCCCGGCCAGGTGGCGCTGCTCAAGCTGTTTCTGGCAAGTCCCCGCAAGGTGCTGACGCGCGACGACATCATCGCCGCGGCGCCGGCCGAAAACGCCGACGCCTTCGACCGCTCGATCGATTCGCGCATCGTGCGGCTGCGCCGCAAGCTCGACACCGAAACCATCACCACGATACGCGGCGCCGGCTACCGGTTCGACCCGCCGACGCAGCGCGTCGATTGAATCAGCCAGACTGTTCGATTGTTTCAGCATCGGACCGGTTTCCATTCTGGTCCGATGCTCTCGCTCAGCGCAGCACGATGGCCGAAGGGCCGGATGGCGCATCGCTGGCGACGGCGACCACCTCAGCCTGGGCACGGTCCCGCAAGAGGACGGTGGCAAGGCCGGCAAAGCCCAGAAGGCCTTGTGCGTAAAGCAATGCGGAAAGCACGGCTGCGGCAGATTTCGTGTTCATTGGCTCCATCCCTTCAACTTGTGGTTCCGCTTCAGGAAACCCCCGAAGCGCCCGCGCCGCCCACGGAGCCCCCCGCAGCGGCGCGGGCCTTCGGTCCTCTCGGCAGCAAGTAGCCGGAGGCGCCGCGCATCCACTTCAGCCGAAGGCCGACCCGCCAGAGGGCCTTCAGCCGGTTAACGCGCAGGCTGGACACGATCCAGACCGTGGCGATGAACAGCGCGGCATGCAGCGTCGAAATCTCGCCGGAATTCATGGCCGCAAGTGTCGTCGCCGGGTTGCCGGCAACAGAGCCGACACCGCCGAGGACGATTGCAGCGACGCTTGTCCGGAGAAGCCAGGAGCGTAGGTTCGTTTTCCTGCCCATTTTCGTTTTGCTGTCGTCTGTTCCCGTTGCGTCAACTGTGCTGCCGGCTTGTATCGGGATCATGCCGCACGAGTCGCGCTTTGTTGCAATCTGGTTTCGGCGCAGGTCGTATCGCTTTCATATCAGAGGCATAGGTGCTTTCGTCTGGGGGCTTTGCAGCCTGATGCCGATAACGAAGCGTTAACTATATGCCCTGTCCCCCGATCACGCCCCTCGTCGGGCGGTTAACCACGGGAAACAGATTCGAAACAAATGTGAGCATCAAGCGAAATTGGCTTGAAACATCACCCAGCGATAAATCCGCCATCGAATTGGAGCCGGCCGGACCGGCAGAGAGAGGGGACATCGCCATGCACGCCACCATTTCCGCCAAGCTTATCAACATCACCGCCGCTGCGTTCACCGGCGCGGCCCTGCTTTTCGGCGCCGGCAGCGGCGCCGCCCACGCCAACCAGATCGTGGCCAAGGTTTCGCTGTCTCAGCAGACCATGGAGGTCACCGTCGATGGCCGGCCGACCTTCGCCTGGAAGGTGTCGACCGGCGACCGGGCGCACATCACGCCGACTGGATCCTTCAAACCGACCCGCATGCACGAGATGTGGTATTCGAAGAAGTACGACAACGCGCCGATGCCGCATTCGGTGTTCTTCAGCGGCGGTTATGCCGTGCATGCGACCTATGCCATCAAGCGTCTCGGACAGCCGGCCTCGCACGGCTGCGTGCGGCTGCACCCGGATGCCGCGGCCGATTTCTACCAGCTCGTCGAGGCCTTTGGCCCGTCGAACACCAGCATCGTCATCGTCAAGTAGCAGGCTGTGGTCGAAGGCGGCGAAGAGGGTTGGCAAAACCTCCTCTCATCCGTTCCGCCTCCCGCCTGGCATTGCTCTTCCGCGGTAAACGCCCAACCAAAAAAGAGGCCGGAATTTTCCGGCCTCTTTTTTCCTTTGTCGTTCGATTCCGTCAGTCCTGCAGCGCCGGCATCAGGTTCGGATCCGGCTTCTCTGCATGGTGCGGCAGGTCCTTGCTGGCGATGAAGGTGTAGAACATCGGCACCACGAACAGCGTGAACATGGTTCCAACCAGGATGCCGGTGAAGATCACCAGGCCCATTGAATAGCGGGCGGCGGCGCCGGCGCCGCTGGAGATGATCAGCGGCACCACGCCAAGCGCCATCGCCGCCGTGGTCATCAGGATCGGCCGCAGCCGCACCTTGGCCGAAGCGACGATCGCGTCGCGCCGGCGCATGCCGTGGAGCTCACGCTGCTGGTTGGCGAACTCGACCAGAAGGATGCCGTGCTTGGTGATCAGGCCGATCAGCGTGATCAGGCCGACCTGGGTGTAGATGTTGAGCGTGCCCAAGCCGATGTTGAGCGGCACGATCGCGCCAAAGATCGACAGTGGCACCGCCATCATAATGATCAGCGGGTCGCGGAAGCTTTCGAACTGCGCCGCCAGCACCAGGTAGATGACGAGCACAGCCGCAACGAAAGCGATCAGGATGGTGTTGCCCTGCTCCTTCTCCTGCCGCGACTGGCCGGAATAGTCGATGAAGAACGTGCCGGGCAGGCTCTCCTTGGCGATATCCTCGATGGCCTTCAGCCCGTCGCCGGTGGTGACCCCCGGCAGTGGCAGGGCTGTGATCGTCGCCGAGTTGAGCTGGTTGAACTGTTCGATCGCGGCGGGTGCCGCATTGGTCGAGATCTTCACCACCGCCGACAGCGGCACCATCTCGCCCGAGGCGCTGCGCACGAAATACTGGGCGAGCTTCTCGGGGTTGTCGCGGAATTCCTGCGGCACCTGCGGGATGATGTCGTAGCTGTTGGAGTCGCGGTCGAACTGCGCCACCTCGGCGCCGCCGACCAGCAGCGTAAGCGTGCGGCCGATATCGGCGATCGGCAGGTTCAGCGCCGCCGCGCGCTCGCGGTCGATCGTCACCGTCACTTGCGGCGCGTCATAGGACATCGAGTTTTGCACAACGATGAAGCGGCCGGAGGCCTGCGCCTTGTTCTTGATCTGCTCAGCCGCCTCGTAAACTTCGGCGGAGTCGCCCGTGGAACGTACCACAAAGGAGATCGGCAGGCCGCCGCCCGAACCGGGCAGCGTCGGCGGCGCGAAGACGAATGCCTCGACGCCGGCCACCTTGGCAAGCCGGCCGGTGATGTCTTCCTGGATCTCCTTCGAGCTGCGGGTGCGCTCGGCCCAGTCCTTGAAGGCGAAGCCGACAAAGGCGCCGTTGGTGGCGCCGCCGAAGGCGACGGCCGAGAACTGGGCGCGCGTCTCAGGGATGTCCCTGACCAGACCGAGGATCTGGTTGACGTAGGTTTCGGTATAGTCCGACGTCGCGTAGCGCGGCCCGGTCACGATCGAGAGCAGGAAGCCCTGATCCTCCTCCGGCGCCAGTTCGCTTGAGGTCTTGGTGAACATGAAGCCGGTGAGCGCGACCAGCGCGACCACGATCAGTAACGTCACCGGACGGTTTCTCAGCGAGCTGGTGACCATCCGCTCGTAGACGCGCTCGACGCGGCCAAAGGTGCCGTCGACGATGCGCTGGAAACGGCTGTGCGAGCCTGCCTTGAGGATACGTGCCGACATCATCGGCGTGATGGTGATGGCGATGATGCCCGACAGCACAACCGAGCCGGCAAGCGTCACCGCGAATTCCCGAAACAGCGCGCCGGTCAGGCCGCCGGTGAAGGCAAGCGGGGCGAACACCGCCGCCAGCGTGATGGTCATGGCGACGATGGCGGAGAGAATCTCGCGCATGCCGTTGAAGGCCGCCTGCATGGCCGACATGTGGTCCTCTTCCATGTGGCGGTGGATATTCTCCACCACCACGATGGCGTCGTCGACGACGAGGCCAATGGCCAGCACCATGGCGAGCAGCGACAGCAGATTGATCGAGTAGCCGACCGAATACAGCAGGAAGCAGACGCCAATCAGCGAAAGCGGAATGGTCACGATCGGCATCATCACCGAGCGGAACGAGCCGAGAAAGAGCAGGATGACGACGACGACGATCGCCACCGCCTCGCCGATGGTCTTGAATACCTCCTCGATCGAGGCGCTGATCTGCTCGGTGGAATCGTAAACGATCTCGATCGTCATGCCTTGCGGCAGCGTCTCCTGGATCGTCGGCACCAGCTTGTGGATCGCCGCCGCCGTCGTCAGCGGATTGGCCGCCGGCGTCGGGAAGATGGCAAGGAAGGTGCCGGGCTTGCCGTTGAAGGAGACCCTGGTGTCGGTGCTGACCGCGCCGAGCTCGACGCGCGCCACGTCGCGCAACCTCACCACATTGCCGTCCTTGGAGCGCAGAGGAAGCGCCGCGAAAGCCTCCGGCGTCTGCAATGTCGAGCGCACGGTGATCGATGAGACAACGTATTCGTTCTCGGTGTTGCCGGGCGCCGACAGGAAGTTGCTGTCGTTGATGGCGGTCAGCACATCGGCCGCCGTGACGCCGCGCGCGGCGAGCTTGACCGGGTCGATCCACACCCGCATCGAATAATCCTCGGCGCCGAAGATCTGCACGTCGGCGACGCCCTCGACCGTCGATATGCGCGGGCGAACGACGCGCTCGATATATTCGGTCAATTGCTGCTTCGTCATGTTCGGATTCTGCATCGAGATGTACATCATCGCGAACTCTTGGCCGGTGCCCTTGACGATTACCGGATCCTTGGCGGCGTCGGGCAAGGTGCCACGCACGCCCTGCACCTTGGACAGGACCTCGGTCAGCGCGACGTCCGGGTTGGAGCCGAGCTTCATCTGCACAACCACGGTGCTGGAGGAGGGCCGGCTCGACGAGGTGACGTAGTCGATGTTCTCGGTCGAAGCGACGGCGCGGGCGATCGGAGCGGAGATGAAGCCCTGGATCAGGTCGGCGCTGGCGCCTGGATAGGCCGTGGTGATGGTGATGGCCGTCTCGTCGACTTTCGGATACTGCCGGATCGACAGGTTGAAGATGCCCTGGAAACCCAGGAGCAGGATCATGCAGGCGAGCACGGTCGACAGGACCGGCCGGCGAATGAAGATGTCGGAGAAATTCATTGCTGGGCGGCCTGCTTGTTCGCCGGCTTGGTCGGATCGATTGTGTTGTCGACGGCAACGGACATGCCGTTGAAGAGCCGGTTCTGGCCGGCGGTGACGACCTCATCGCCGGCGGTGATGCCTTCCAGGATCTCGACCATGCCGGCGTTGCGGCGGCCGGGCTTGACGAATACCTGGGCAAGCACAAGCTCAGGCTTTTCGCCTTCCACCGGCTTGGCCGCCGCGTCGGCCGGCTTTTCGTCAGGTTTTTCGTCCGGCTTGGCGGCCGGGGTGGAGCCGGTCTTTGTCGCATCCGGCTTCTCTTCGGGCTTGGCTGCTGGAGCGGCAGCGTCGCCCGCGGGCTTGGCCGGACGCACGACAAAGACGAAGTCGCCATAGAGGCTGGAGGTCAGGGCCGTCTGCGGCAGCGTCAGGACATTCGGCTCCTCCGGCAACTCGACGCGCACCTGCACGAACTGGCCTGGCGTCAGCTTGCCGTCGGGGTTGGCGACCTCGGCGCGGATCGACACCAGCCGGCTCGTAGGGTCGATCTTTGGGTCGATGCCGCGAATGGCGCCGGCGAACGGCATATCGCTGTTGCCGCCGCCGATGCCGAGCCGCACCGTCTGGCCGATCTTGAGCAGCGGCAACTGCTGTTCCGGCACCGAGAAGTCGACCCGCATGGTATCGAGGTCCTGCAGGGTCACCACCGAGGATCCGGTGGCGAGATACTGACCGAGGTCGATCTTGGGGATGCCGACAGTGCCGGCGAAGGGAGCGGTCAGCTGCTTCTGGTCGAGCACCGCCTGCAGCTTGTTGACCTGCGAGGCGGATGCCGACGCGGTCGCCCGCGCGGTGTCGAGCGTGGCGTCGGTGCCGACGCCGCGCCGCTGCAATTCGACGGCGCGTTCGAGCGCCGTCTGGTCAGAGACGTTCTGTGCTTTCGCCGCCGCGAGATCGGCGCGCTCGACGGCATCGTCGAGCTGCAGCAGCACGGCGTTGTCGGCTACCTTCTGGTTGGCGTGGAACATGATGCTCTTGACGATGCCGGCTGTTTCGACGGTGAGGTCGACGCCGCGCACGGCATTGACGGTGCCGATCGCCTCGACGCCCGGCGTCCACTCGGACGGCTTCACGATGACCGTCGAAACGGTCGCTGCCGGCGGCTTCATGGTGGCGAAATACTGCTTGATCGCGCTGTCACGAAACAGGTTGAAGGCGACAATTCCGCCGCACACCACAATGAGCAGAAGCAATATTCCGACGATGATGAAGAAGCGCTTCACGAACAGTCCCCCTCGGCCGGCGTCCGGCAATAGTCGTCGAACAGCGGGACACATATCGACGTCAGGTCCCGTTTTCAAATGATGGCGATCTTACTGTACCGTCTGGACGGTGTTGTCAATTCCGCCTAGGCTAATGTAAGGGGGATGCACCGATGAAAACCCGCAGAGCAAATTCGCGTGACAGGATACTCGCCGCCGCCGCCGACGTGGCGCGCGAGACGGGTCCGGGCAGCCTGTCGCTGGACGCCGTCGCCAGCCGCGCCGGCGTGTCGAAGGGCGGCCTGCTCTACAATTTCCCGACCAAAGCCAAGTTGATGCAGAGCCTGGTGGAGGATTATCTCAAGGCATTCGAGCAGGCGATGGAAGCCCGCACCGCCGTGGCTGGTCATGAAAGCGCGCTCGCGGCCTATATCAAGCTCTCGGCCGACGAATGCGAGGAGCCGCAGCCGTCGGCGTCCTGGATATTTTCCGCCATCGCCGAGGATCCCGAATTCCTGACGCCGATCAAATCGTTCAAGCGGCAGCTGTTCGAGCGGCTCAAGGGGGAGACGAACGACCTCAGCGCGCTGTTGGTCTGCTTCCTCGCCATCGAGGGCATGCGCAGCATGAATCTCTTCGATTCCGACGTGCTCTCGAAGGATGAGCGGCAGCTGCTGACCTCGTCGCTGCTGGAGATCGCCGGATAGGGGCCTAGCGCCGGCATTTGACTGGCGTTTTGAAATGCCCTCCCTGCCGAGCCCGGTATCCCGCCCGTCACACCAGCTTCATCGACCGGACATAGCCTCACCTGTGGTTGTGCCGAAGTGCGAACGGGAGTGGGACATGGTGGACATTGTTTCGAGCGAAGCGGGCATTCCAAGGCCAGATCATCCACTCAATCAAACCGGCGGCGCCAAGTGGTTCCTGCCGGCCTTCGGAGTGATCGTGCTCGCCGGCGTCATCTATGTCGCCTACGCACTCAGCCAGGATCTCGCCATAGCCAAGACGGTGCCGTGGATCCTGCTCGGCATCGCCTTGCTGATTGCGCTGGGCTTCGAGTTCGTCAACGGCTTCCACGACACCGCCAATGCCGTGGCGACGGTCATCTATACCCGCTCCCTGCCGGCCGAGTTCGCCGTCATGTGGTCGGGCGTCTTCAATTTCCTCGGCGTTCTCACCTCCAGCGGCGCGGTTGCCTTCGGCATCCTGTCGCTGCTGCCGGTCGAGCTCATCCTGCAGGTCGGCTCCTCGTCAGGCTTCGCCATGGTGTTCGCGCTGCTGGTCGCCGCGATCCTGTGGAACCTCGGCACCTGGTTCCTCGGCCTGCCGGCCTCAAGTTCGCACACCATGGTGGGGTCGATCATCGGCGTCGGCCTCGCCAACCAGTTCATGGCGCCGGCCGGCAGCGCCACCAGTGGCGTCGACTGGTCACAAGCGACCAATGTCGGCACCACGCTGCTGGTCTCGCCAATCATCGGCTTCTTCGCCGCGGCAATCCTGCTCTATGCGATGAAACTGCTTGTGCGCAATCCGGCGCTCTATGAGGCGCCGAAGGGCAACACCCCGCCGCCGTGGTGGATCCGCGCGCTGCTGATCTTCACCTGCACCGGCGTCAGTTTCGCCCATGGCTCGAATGACGGCCAGAAGGGGATGGGCCTGATCATGCTGATCCTGATCGGCGTGGTGCCGACGGCCTATACGCTCAACCGCACCCCGGACATCAACTATCTCGAAGCCTACAAGTCGGCTTCGGTGAGCGTCGAACAGGCACTGGGCAAGTACGTCAAGCCGGGCATCACCGTCCCCGATGCCAAGGCGGCCGTCCAGGACGCCGTGCGCACCAGGACCTGGAACGACCAAACCACGGTGGCGCTGCAGACATATATTCACAACACCACGGCTTCGCTGCAGCCCTACGCTTCGATCGAAAAGGTGCCGACCGATCTGGTCGGCAACGCCCGCAACGACATCTATCTGATCGGCGAGGCGCTCAAACTGATCGACAAAAAGAAGCTGCTGCCGATGGAGGCCGCCGATCTCAAGGCGGTAACCGACTATCACAAGGCGGTCGACAACGCGACGAAGTTCATTCCGCTCTGGGTGAAGATCGCTGTGGCGCTGGCGCTCGGGCTGGGCACCATGGTCGGCTGGAAGCGCATCGTCGTGACGGTCGGCGAGAAGATCGGCAAGAGCCATCTGACCTGTGGCCAGGGCGCCGCAGCGGAGCTGGTGGCGATGGTCACGATCGGCATGGCCGACCGCCTCGGCCTGCCGGTGTCGACCACCCATGTGCTGTCGTCGGGCGTTGCCGGCACCATGGCGGCGAACGGCTCGGGGCTGCAATGGTCGAC
>NZ_RZOJ01000226.1:0-9928 GCF_003998845.1 Mesorhizobium sp. M4A.F.Ca.ET.022.05.2.1
GCGTGTGGGCGCGAATGGACTGGTGAGAGGTGGCGCGCATCCCTCACTCCCCGGCCGCCGCGGCGCCAGAGCGCGGCGGCTCCTCGGTGGCGAGCCTCAGCCGCGGCACGCCGGCCACCGTTGCCACCGCCGGCTGCGGCCGCGGGAACAGCCGGGCGAGAACGTCGTCCTTGAGGCCGAAAGCCTGGATGCGGCCCTGGTTCATCGCGAGGACGAAATCGACGGTGGCGAGCGCGCTCGGCCGATGCGCCACGAGGACGACGATGCCGCCGCGCTGCCGCACCAGGAGGATCGCCTGGAACAGCGCCTGCTCGCCCTCGGCGTCGAGATTGGAGTTCGGTTCGTCGAGCACCACCAGGAAGGGATCGCGATAGAGCGCGCGGGCGAGCGCGATGCGCTGGCGCTGGCCGGCCGAGACCGCCTCGCCGAGCTCGCCGATCTCGGTCTCGTAGCCGTCGCGGAAGCCGACGATGAGATCATGCGCGCCGGCGGCCCTGGCGGCGGCGATGACCAATGCCGGATCGGCGTCCGGCTCGAAACGGGCGATGTTCTCGGCCACCGTGCCGGCGAACAGCTCGACGTCCTGCGGCAGGTAGCCGATGAAGCGGCCGCGATCCTCCTGCGACCACTGGTCGAGGTCGGCGCCGTCGAGCCGGACCCGGCCCGCCGCAAGCGGCCAGGCGCCGACCAGCGCCCTGACCAGCGTCGACTTGCCGGAGCCGCTCGGCCCAATGATGCCGACGGCATGGCCGGCCTCGAGCGCGAAGCTCGCCTCATGCACCAGAAGCCGCTGGGTTCCTGGCGCGGCGATGCTGACGATCTGCATGAAGATATGACGGGCAGGCATCGGCAGGGCCATCGGCCGGGCGTCGGCCGGCATGGCGGCGAGCATCCTGTTCAGCCGCTGCCAGCCTTGCCGCGCGGTGAGGAACCCCTTCCAGTTGGCGATGACCAGGTCGACAGGGGCCAGCGCACGGCCGCTGAGGATCGAGGCGGTGATGATGATGCCGGCCGTCGCCTGCTGCTCGATCACCAGCCAGGCGCCGACGCCGAGCATGGCCGATTGAAGAAGCATGCGCAGCATCTTGGAGACGGCGCCGAAGCCGCCGGCAATGTCGCTGACGCTGCGCTGCTCGGCGAGATAGTCGCGGTTGGCCTCCTCCCACTTTGCGGCCATGCGGCCGCCCATGCCCAAGGCCGCGATCACCTCGGCATTGCGGTTGCCGGCGAGCGTCAGGCCGTTGCGCACGATGCCGGTCTGCGTGCCTGACGTGACCGGCTTGCGCGTCAGCCGCTCGGCATAGACGGTGAGCAGCACCAGCACGATCGCGCCGACCAGCGCGGTCAGGCCGAGAAGCACGTGGAACATGAAGATGATGGCCAGATAGAGCGGCAGCCACGGCAGGTCGAACAGCGCGGTCGGGCCGCTGCCCGACATGAAGGTGCGCACGCTGTCGAGATCGCGCACCGGCTGCATGTTGTCGCCACCGCGCCCAAGCTTCAGTGGCAGCTTCAGCACGCTGGCATAGACGCGGGCACCGAGCGCCTCGTCAAGCGCGGTGCCGATGCGTACCAGGATGCGGCCGCGCACGAAATCGAGCACGGCCTGGCCGGCATAGAGGATGGCGACGAGCAGGCTGAGGCCGATCAGCGTCGGCACGCTGCGGCTGGGCAGCACGCGGTCGTAGATCTCGAGCATGTAGATCGAGCTCGAAAGCATCAGCACGTTGAGCACGCCGCTGAACAGGGCGATGGCGGCAAAGGCCGAGCGGCAGGAGCGCATGGCCGCTGCGAGTTCCGAGCCCGGCGGCCGGGTGCCGGGCCTTGCCGTCGGACGCCGCACGACACCGGCAACGGCGTCAGCGCTGCCGGGCGCACGCAACAAGGCAAACGCGCCGGCGCCCGCCAGCGCCGGTGGGATCAGCCAGACCCAGGCCGGCAACGCGCCAATCGCGCCGGCCAGGGCGAGCAGAATGGCGCAGGCGATCAAGCCGAGACCGGGAAGCCTCGCCTGCGCCAGATCGAAGATGGCGGAACCCTTTGCCATGCCAATTCACGCGGCAACGCAGCAGAGAGGTGCCGGCCGAAAGGCCGGACGCCAGCTCATTTGATGCCCGTCAGGCCTCCCACCTCGTGCAGCGTCAGCCAGAACTGGTCGAGCGTGTTGGGATGCTCGTCGATGATGGTGGTGCCATTGAACCAGCCGACGTTGCCGCCCGGCCCCGAGGTCACCAGTTGATCCTGGTTGAACCACATCAGCGCGTTCTTCAGGCCCTCGCCATTGGCTTCCTGGCCGCCGTTCCAGTCGGCAATGCCGGATGCCGGGTCGATGACGTCGACATATTTGTTCCAGGCGATCGAGCTGGTCTTCACCGCGGGGCCCGCCAACGCCGTGCCGGCGCCGTTGGTGTCGATGAAGCCGTCATTGTTGCTGTCGAGATTGACGCCGAGGCTCGCCCAGGCGCCCTGGCCCTTCAGCCACATCACAGCTTCGTCGATCAAGTTGAAGGGCTGCGCCACGCCGTTGTCGATGTTGAGCTGGGCGGCGATCGCC
This sequence comes from Mesorhizobium sp. M4A.F.Ca.ET.022.05.2.1, assembly GCF_003998845.1. Lineage (NCBI taxonomy): Bacteria > Pseudomonadati > Pseudomonadota > Alphaproteobacteria > Hyphomicrobiales > Phyllobacteriaceae > Mesorhizobium > Mesorhizobium sp. M4A.F.Ca.ET.022.05.2.1. The sequence goes on from NZ_RZOJ01000226.1 coordinate 2,555, forward strand.
TGCTGCAGCATGATGACGCGCGCGTCGCCGCTGGTCGAACTTGATTCAATGGATTTTGCCAGGGAGATTGAAATCCACAGGTTGTGGTCGTCGTCGACCAAGCCGTTGTGGTTCGCATCCCCAAGCAGCAGGTATTTGCTCTCGTCGACGCCGACGGTGGCTGGGTCGTCGACGCTCGGGTTGACGTCGAGACTGGACAGGACGCCGCTTTTGACGGCGCTCTTGGTGGGATTGCCTTCGTTGCCGGGGATGTTGTCCCAGGCGTCGGTATGACTCCCCCAGAAGCCCTGCGTCAGCGCCTTGTTGGAGTAGCCTTCATAGTCGCTGCTGTCGGTGGCACTCGGCGTGCGCGAATGGCCGGCCGTATCGGTATAGGCATCGGTGGTGGCGGTGGCGTTGTTGACATAGCCGCCGAGCTGCGCGGTGCCGGTGGCCTGGTAGTGCCAGGTCTCGCCGACGTCGAGCAGGCCGTTCTGGTTGGCGTCGCCGGAGTTGAAGCCGCCGGAGAGGATCGCCGCCGGATGGAAATCGTCACCAATGCCAGGAGTGCCGTTGTCGTCGGTCACCACCACGTTCGACAGCGCGACGTTGCCGTCGTTCTTGACGTCGTAGGTCCAGGTCACCGGCTGGCCCTGGAAGATGTTGAGGCCGTGATCGACGCCGTTGGTCTTCTTGTCCAGCGTGATATGCGGGTCGGCGCCGAAATAGCTGGAGGGGTCGGTGTCCTGAGGCGTGGCGGTATGCCCGGCATCGTCGGTGAAGGAGCCGGAGGCGGTGCCGATATTGCTGTAGTCGCCGATGCCGGCGACGCCGGTGCCGGTGTAGACCCAGGCCTCGGTCAGGTCGAGCTTGCCGTCCTGGTTGGTGTCGCCAACATTGAAGCCGCCAACGAGGTCCGGCGAAACCACCACGCCCTGGTCGTCGGTCACGTTGATGCCCGACAGCGCGACGTTGCCCAGGTTGGTCACCGTGTATTTCCAGGAGATCGGCTCGCCGGAAAGGATGCTGATGCCATCGCCCGAGGCGGTGTCGTCGACCGTCACCTTGTCGATCTTGATCTGCGGGTCGGCGCCGAAATAGCTGGAGGGGTCTGTGTCGCTGGGATTGGCGGTGTGGCCGGCATCGTCGGTGAACGAGCCGGAGGCGGTGCCGATATTGCTGTAGCTGCCGATGCCGGCGACACCGGTGCCGGTGTAGATCCAGGTCTCCGTGAGGTCGAGCTTGCCGTCCTGATTGGCGTCGCCGACGTTGAAGCCGCCGACGAGATCCGGCGTAACGACTACGCCCTGGTCGTCGGTCACATTGATACCCGACAGGGCGACATTGCCCAGATTGGTCACGGTGTACTTCCAGGAGATCGACTCGCCGGCCAGGATGGTCAGCCCGTCGCCCGACGTCGCGCCGTCGACCGTAACCTTGTCGATGTCGATCTTCGGATCGGCGCCGAAATAGCTGGAGCCGTCGCTGTCGTTGACCGTCGTGCCTCCGCCCTCGCCCGACACGGAGCCGATGTTGGAATAGTCGCCCTTTACGGCCGTGCCGGTAGCCGTGAAGATCCAGGTCTCGTCGGTGTCGAGCTTGTTGTCATGGTTGAGATCGCCGACATTGAAGCCGCCGCTGAGCTCGGGCGAGACGATCACGCCCTGGTCGTCGGTCACGACGATGTTCGACAGCGCCGTATTGCCAGTGTTGGTCACCGTGTACTGCCAGCTGATCGGTTCGTCGACCAGCACGACCAGGCCGTCGCCCGACGCAGCGCCGTCGATGGTGATCTTGTCGATGGCGATCGCCGGCTGGTCCTCGGCGCCGCCGCTGAGCGTGGTGGTGCGCCACTCCTCGAAGCCGCCATTCGACCCCGAGAAGCTCGAATAGAGCGTCACGTAGGAATCTGCGGTAACGCCGGCATCGGTGAAGGCGGTGACCGGGATAAGCACCCGGTAGTCGTCCGTTCCCGAGCCGTGGTTGGCGTCGATCAGCGCTTGCGTGGTGGCGAGATCGAAGATCGAGGTGAACCCGGCAAAACCGGCGTTGTAGTCGGCAAGCGTGGCGTCGGCACCGGAGATGTAGATCCTCAGGTCGGTCAGCGAGATCTCGCCGTTGGTGGTGTTGTTGCTTTCGTTGAGGTCCAGCCGGAATTCGATGTAGTCAGTGCCGCCGACATTGATCGGCTGGAGATCGCCAAATTGCAGGCTGTGCGTGAAGGAGGCCTTGTTGTCGAGCACGTTGCCGTTCTGATCGGTGTTGAAACCCTCCTCGACGCTCGTCGCCTGAATGCGCAGAAAGGAATCGTAGTTCCCGGTTCCCGATCCGATGGTCGTTGCTTCGAGAAGCACGCCGCCGCCAATGTCCGCCATGTTACTTCCTCCACAAAGTTGCGCGGTCGGCGGCCGAGCCGCCGTCCCCTAGACCCAGTCTGATCGCGGCGCCGGCGCCAAACGTCCGTGGTCCGCGCAGCGCGGCCCTGCCGGCAAGCGATCGTTGCATGAAAAAACGGTGGCGGCTTTGGACGCGGAAAAGACCGGCGAGGAGTCCCCTTCGCCAGACACAACACCCCCCGGATGGCGGGACAGGCCCGCCGTCGGACTGACTGCTATACTCACGCCCTAAGCCCCGAACCCCCACGCGGTCATCAGCAACCGCTTGGACGTTAATATTTCCCAAACCATACTTTGCAGGTTGCAGTGAGCGCGTCCATATAACCCCGGTTATAGGAACCATCACGATGTCGCCATAAGTAAAATTCGGCGATCACGCGAATATATCTTTTCGAGGATTCTCGCTTTTCCTCGAAGGGGGTCGCGACGTTTGCTCAAGCCGCCAGAGTTTCCCGCGCGCTTCGTTGCGTCGCAAGAACAAAGGCCTGCATCGGCAGGGCGGCTCCTGAGCTTTTCCGTCAATCGCCTCGCATCTTGCTAAGGCACCCGGCCTGGGGTTAACTAAGTAGTTGCTAATATTTGTGCGACCACGCTACTTCCGTCGGCTTGGTTTCACGCTGGGGGTGCAAGCCGCGATCCCGTATCGATTCCGGCATGACAGGAAGCGTCCCGTTTTGGGCACGCAGGGGAGAAGTCACCGTGACCGAACACGGACCAGGGGCGGACTGACGATGGTCGCGACAATCCTCGTCGCCGACGATCACCCGCTGCTGCTGCACGGGCTGACCAGCCTGATCGCCCGCGATCCCGGCTTCAGGATCGTCGGATCGGCGCAAAACGGCACGGCTGCAATGGCGATGATCCGGCAGGAGAAACCGGATGTCGCCGTGCTCGATCTCAGCATGCCCGGCATGAGCGGGCTCGAGGTCGCCGCCGAGATCGGCAGGCAGGGGCTTGCGACGCTTTGCGTTCTCCTGACGGTCGGCGCCTCGCAGGCCCAGCTTTATGACGCGGTCGCGGCCGGCGTTGCCGGCATCGTGCTCAAGGAAGCCGCTATCGACGCGCTCTTGAGATGCCTCCACCGGGTCGCCGCCGGCGGTCGCTGGCTGCCCGCCGAGCTGGTCGGCGAGGCCATGCAAAGCGAGGCGGCGCGCAGGACCAAGTGGCATGACCTGTCGTCGCGGCTGACCAGCCGCGAGTTGGAGATCGCCCGGCTGGTCGTCACCGACAGGCCGAACGGGCAGATCGCCTTCGATATCGGGATTTCGAAGGGCACGCTGAAGATCCACATGAACAACATCTATCGCAAATTGCAGGTCTCCTCGCGGGCCCAGCTTTTGCAGCTCGCCGCCGGCCAGATCGGGCCAGAGGCCCGGAGCGGACGCACGGCAAAAGCCGATTCCGCCGCCGGTCCGAGACTGTTGTCGCGCCCGGCCAAATGAAAACCCGCGTGGGCCACACAAAGGTCGATGTCGCAAACGCCGCGCTAAGCCTATAATCTCCCCAGCCAGGGAGAGGTGGTGCGATTGCTCGGGACTTTCTTGGGGGGATATTTGCAGCGCTGGGGCAGGCTTTCGCTCGCCCTGCAGTTCTTCATTGCCGGCGGCGTCGGGCTGCTGGCGGCGATGTTTGTGGTCGGGCTGTGGGTGACCTCGCAGATCCGCGAAGGCGTGATAACCAATTCCGCCGCGACCACGGCGCTCTATGTCGACAGCGTGATCGCGCCGCTGCTGCCCGACATGCGCAAAAGCCGCGAGCTCGGCGACACCGTCAAGCGGGCGCTCGACGAAACGCTTGGCCAGGGCGCGCTCGGCAACCGGCTTGTCTCGTTCAAGCTGTGGCGGCGCGACGGCACCATCCTCTACGCCAAGGACCCGACGCTGATCGGCAAGACGTTCGAGCCGAACCCACACCTCATCGCCGCTTTCGCGGGCAATGTCGTGGCCGAGTACAACGACGTCTCAGACGATGTCGAAAACAGGGGCAACAAGACTTTCGCGCAGCCGCTGTTCGAGATCTACAATCCGGTGCGCGAGCCCTGGTCGGGCGAAGTCGTCGCCGTGTCGGAATTCTACGAGGTTGCCGACGAATTCCAGGCGACGCTGCGGGCAGCACTTTGGTCGAGCTGGCTGGTGGTGGCGGGCGCCACGGCGGCGGCGCTGACGCTGTTGTCCGGCATCGTCTTTCGCGGCAGCCGCACCATCGAGACGCAACGCGCCGCGCTCGAGGCCAAGATCGCGGAATTGCAGACGGCGCTGTCGCAGAACTCGTCGCTGCGTCAGCGCGTGCAGCGCGCCTCGCGCCGCGCCACCGCCATCAACGAACGCTATCTCAGGCGCATCGGCGCCGACCTGCATGACGGGCCGGCGCAGCTTGTCGCGCTCGCCGCGCTGAGGATGGACAGCCCGATCCTGCTTGATCCCGCCGCCTCGAGCGAGTTGCGCGAGGCCGAGATTTCGGGCATCCACAAGACTCTCGGCGAGGCGATGCGCGAGATCCGCGGCATCTGCAACGGCCTGGTGCTGCCGCAGATCGAAACACAGGCCGTACCCGACATATTGCGGCTTGCGGTGAAGGAACACGAACGCCGCACAAGCAGCAGGGTGGCGCTGACACTTCCTGCCCGCTTGCCTGAACTCGGCACTTCCGAGAAGATCAGCATCTACCGTTTCGTCCAGGAAGGGCTGAACAATGCCTGGCGGCACGGAAAGGGCAAGGATCAGGCGGTGCGGGCCAGCATGAAAGGCGGCAGGCTGATGGTCGAAGTGATGGACGGCGGACCCGGCTTCGATCCGGGCAAGAGCGAAGGGCTCGGGCTTGCGGGCTTGCGGGAACGAATCGAGAGTATCGGCGGGCAGTTCGAGACGCTGTCCGGGCCGCAAGGCACGCGATTGGTGATTACATTGTCTGTCGAGGAGCAGCCGTGACCGGAACCATCCGCATCGCCATTGTCGACGACCATCCCCTGTTTCGCGAGGGTGTCGCGCGCAGCCTGGGCGAAATCGGCGGCTTCGCCGTTGTTGGCGAAGGCGCCAGCGCCGAGGACGCCGAAAGGCTGGTCCAGACGGTTGCGCCCGATGTCCTTCTGCTCGACATCAGCATGCCTGGTGGGGGGCTCAACGCCGCGGCCACCATCCTGTCCGGCCACCCCGGCCAGAAGATCGTCATGCTGACCGTGTCGGAGACCAATGCCGACGTCGCCCAGGCGCTCAACACCGGCGTGCGCGGCTATGTGCTGAAGGGCGTCGGCTCCAAGACGCTGGCCGAGATCCTCAGCGACGTCGCCGCCGGCCAGAGCTATGTCTCGCCAACGCTGTCGGCGAGACTGCTGTCGGACCTCTTGCAGCCGGCGAGTCGCAAGCCCGATCCGCTCAGCCAGCTCACCGGCCGCGAGGCCGAGATCCTGCGGCTGGTGGCGGAGGGCCTCAGCAACAAGGAGGTCGCCGCCAGGCTTTCGCTGCAGGAGAAGACGGTCAAGCATCACATGACCAGGGTGCTGGCCAAGCTCAACGTGCGCAATCGCACGGAGGCGGCGCTGCTGATGCACGAGGCGAAGGAAAGAGGGCAGTAGGGGAATAAGGCAGTAGGGAACAGGAAATTGTAAAGGCCATGGAGCACACGGCTCCGACTGCCCTACTGCCTCAAAAAATCACCCCCGTCCTGAGGGCGGGGGTGGGTGAGGCACAGAGAGGGGGTAGTTCCCTGCCCTCACAAGGCCAAGAGGCGCGCCAGATCCTCAGGCGTCGCCTTGCGCTCGATGATGGTTCGGCCAAAGGCATCCTCCATCTCGAAGCGGCCGTTCTGGATCTCTTCCTTCATTCCGTCGGGATGGATGACCTTGATAGTGCTGCCATTGATCTCGACCTTGTCTCCGGTCGCCGCGTTGACGTGGCTGTTATGATTGGCGCTGTTGCCGCGGTTTCCGTTATTGTTGCCTGAATTGTTACCGCTGTTGTTGCTGTTGCTGCCGCCGGAGCTTGAATTGCCCCCACTGTTGCCATTGCCGCCGCCGCCGTTCCCGTTGCCGCCGCCGCCATTGCCGCCATTGCCATTCCCGCCGTCGGCATAAGCCAAGGCGGGAACGATCGTGGCGGCGCCGTAGAGCTTGACGTGGCAAGGCGCGATCGTCAGCGCCAGCGCCGTCGAGATCAACAGGGCAAGTCGGCTCAGCCGGTTCAAGGACAGTTTTGGCACCCTTCTCTCCCCGCCGGTCTTCTGCGCGGTCTGACAGACCGCGGCCGGCACGATTGAGAAGCAAAGAATCCATGCAAGCGCACGCGCACGAAAGCGGCCCACGACCCATGCCTTGCCGGTTCAGACCTTTTTTGCCGCCTATGCCGGACCTATGTCGCACGGTCGGCGCAATGCCGCCAGGCGCGACAGCGGCAACCGCAAACCGGGGCCGGTTGACGGCGCGTTAACCAAGTCTCTTGGAAAGCGGGGCGCAATTCTCTAGAACTATAGCGCGTGAAAAACACAGGACCGCGCCAACGAACCGCGATGCGCCAAGGGTCGCCCGGCAGAAATGCAAGGCGGACCCCAAAAAAATACCCCCGCCAGTAGGCGGGGGCAAGGTGAGCACGGAAGTCCTGTCAACCGATGATCAAGAACCGAAGAGACGAAGCAAAAGGTGGCAACCTGATTTTGCAGCGCTGACCTTCGGTCCCGAAAAGATCACTCCAGATAGAACCTCGCTCTCACAAACCATTCAAAAACTATTCAGTCGCGCCACATCGGCCGCGGTTGCCGCTCTTTCGACGATGGTGCGCCCAAGCGCGTCCTCCATCCTGAAGCGGCCGTTTTCGATTTCTTCCTTCATACCGTTAGGGTGCGTGACCCTGATGTTCTTGCCGTCGATTTCGACCTTGTCGCCGGTTACGGCGTTTACATGATCGACAGAAGCATCGCCGGCCTTGCCTTTGCTGTTTCCCTTGCCGTTGCCGCCGGCGTTGCTGTTGCCGCTGTTTCCGTTCCCGCTATTGCCGCCGCTGTTTCCGTT